>CALCHC010000060.1 GCA_937901335.1 uncultured Phascolarctobacterium sp.
AAGTAACAACAACCTTATCCGCCAGTTCCAAAGCAATACCGCCCATGATGGGGCGTTTTTTATTGTCACGGTCACCACCGCAACCAAATATTGCCCACAATTTACCTTTAGTAATACTACGAGCGGTTTTTAAAACATTGTCCAAACCGTCTGGAGTATGAGCGTAGTCTACGATTACAGTGTACGGTTGACCAGCTTCTACCAATTGGAAGCGACCAGGAACACCTGCAAAACCGTTGAGCACATCGCAGATAATTTCTTTATCAATTTTTTCTGCCAAGAGGCAAGCTACTGCGCTCATTACGTTATACACGTTAAATTCACCGGTAATTTTCAAATTCAAATCCATTTCGCCAACGGGAGTAGCAAGCTTCAATTGCATTTCTTTTGCTTGCACATTGAAAGAAATAGGATAAATATCGTTAGTGTGTTCCTTACCGTAAGTCAGGCAGTTAACTTTGGTACGAGCTTTGATGATTTCACTGGAAGCATCGTCCATATTGAACACGGCATTTTTATTTTCTTTCGCGCCATTAGCAAGACCTTCGAAAAGCAGACTCTTAGCATCGCGATAGTTTTCCAAAGTTTTGTGGAAGTCTAAATGGTCTTGGGTAATGTTACTCAAAACTGCACAATCATATTCACAACCTGCCACACGATTCAAAACAAGAGCGTGGCTGGAAACTTCCATAACTACGTAATCGCAACCTGCATTTTTCATAGCAAAGAGAGCTTTTTGCAAATCAACTACGTCGGGAGTAGTGTTATGTGCTTCTACAGCTTCGTCTTCAATCATAATGTTGATGGTACCAATCAAACCAACTTTGTAGCCTGCTTTACGCAATACAGTACGAATGATGTTGGTAGTAGTAGTTTTACCATTGGTACCGGTGATACCAAGCATACGCATGTTTTTACCAGGGTAATCAAAGAAGAAAGGAACTACTGCTTCCATAGCTTTACGAGTATCAGGAACAACAAGCAAAGTTACGCCTGCAGGGATTTCTTCAGGAACATCTTCCACCAAAGCTGCAACCGCGCCTTTTTCTACAGACATCTTCAAAAACTTGTGACCGTCAACAGTTGCACCTTTCAAGCAAATGAACAAGCTACCATTTTCAACAACGCGGGAGTCCGCAGTAACATCAGTAATTACTTTTTTATCGTCACCTAAAACTTGTACTTGTCCAATTTCATTAATGAGTTTATCTATAATTAAGGTCAATTGCTTTTCCATAACATTACCTCCAAAAGTGAAAGAGCAGCCAAAAGGCTGCCTCTCTAAAATCTTATAAAAATTATATCACAAAGACTGCTAAAAGGCTATGTTAATTACGTGCTAAAACTGTAGGACCGTTAGAATTTTTTACCGCTCCAGCTTTAACGTAAATATTACTACGTGCCACGCTCATTCCTAATTCTTTTTCAGCAAAACGAATGATGCGACCAGGACCTTTAAGCTGCTCTACTTCAATTTTTAATTCGTTATTTTTGTTGATAAGATGTACTTCCTGACGTTGCAAGGCAATGATTTCATTACCATAATGCACTACGTCAGCACTACGCCATACAGAATACATGTAAGTTGCCAAGAAAGTAGCCATTAAAACTATTACACGACTACGCCAAACTTTACGAGTATCAACTTTCTTTTGCTGTTGTTGACGTATTTGAACTTCTTCAATTGTATACTGCTGCTCTATTTCGTAAGCAACATTGTCTAATTTTCTAGCTAACATTAACTTTCACGTACCCTTATATGTTCAAATTTTAATTGCGTATCTTAATCTTGCGCTTCTGGAGCGAGGATTTTCTTCAACTTCTTCTTTAGAAGGAGTGATGTTACCCACTTTCTTCAAAAGCGGTTTTTTACCACACACGCACACAGGAAGTTGCGGCGGGCAAGTGCAGCCTTTCGCCAGTTTAGCAAAAGTTTGCTTGATGATTCTATCTTCCAAAGAGTGGAAGGTAATTACACCAATGCGTCCTCCGCTTTTCAAGCGTTCAACTGCAGTAATCATAGTGTTTTCCAAGATGCCAAGCTCATTGTTTACTTCAATGCGAATGGCTTGGAAAGTTCTCTTAGCAGGATGGGGACCATCAATGCGCGCTCCTTTGGGAATCGCTTTCTTGATAATATCCACCAGCTGATAAGTTGTAGTAATGGGAGCATTTTTGCGCTCGTTGACAATGAACTGAGCAATGCGTTTGCTCCAACGTTCTTCGCCGTATTTATAAATAAGCTCTGCGAGCTCATCTTCTTTGTAATTATTTACGATGTATTCAGCATCAAGTTTGGCATCCTTGTTCATACGCATGTCCAAGGGACCATCGTGCATATAGGAGAAGCCACGTTCCGGAGTATCTAATTGATAACTGGAAACACCTAAATCGAAAAAGATGCCATCAATTTGATCAATGCCCATGCTATCTAAAACATCAGCAAAGTTTTCGAAATTGGATTTTGCAATTGCAGTCTTACAAGTAAATTTGTCAAGCAAGCGTTCACTTGCAGCAGCAATAGCATCATCATCTTGATCAATACCTAAGAGCAAGCCATCTTTTTCTAATTGGGAAGCAAAGCCCCTACTGTGACCAGCACCACCCATGGTGCAGTCAACATAGATACCATTTTTATCTGTAATCAGAAAGTCAATACTTTCATTAAATAATATACTTACGTGTTTAAATTCCATTGTAACCGCCTATTAGATTCCCAAGTCTGCCAGCTGTTCAGCCATTTCGTTAACATCTTCAGCACTTTCTTCGTTGTATTCAGCCCATTTAGTAGCATCCCAAATTTCTGCTCTGCTACCAACGCCAACGATGACTGCATTTTTCTCCAAGCCTGCGTGCGCACGCAAGTTTGCCGGAATAAGTACCCTGCCTTGTTTGTCGCACTCACCTTCGCACGCACCACTAAAGAAGAAGCGGGCAAAGTCACGAGCATTTTTACGACTCATTGGCAAAGCTGTAAGCTTTGTTTCCAAAATATGCCATTGTTCCATATCGTAAACAAAAAGGCAACCGTCAAGACCTTTAGTAATAATAAACTTGTTACCTAAACTTTCGCGGAGCTTCGCGGGCATGGCAAGGCGTCCTTTAATGTCTAAGGTATGTTCGTATTCACCTAATAACATTTTGACACCACCTTTCACCACTTTACACCACTTTTCTCCATTATACATACTTTTTTTATAAAAAACAATAGTCCACTCAAGCATCATGGGAAAAAGTTTGACAAAAGAAAAATTTTTACAAAAAATCTTCAAGAAATTTGGCAACTCTGTCTGGAAATGCTATAATGTTACAAGGAAATTAAATCCAATAAATCACAAAGGAGTTTTATACTATGATTACTAAAGATACCGGCATCATTGAAGCTGTTCAAAATCATCCTGAAATTTTGCAAGTTTTTGCTGAATACGGTCTCGGTTGCGTAGGTTGCATGGCTGCTCGTTTCGAAACTTTGGAACAAGGCGCTGCTGCTCACGGCATCGACATCGAAGCTTTGGTTGCTGACCTTAATAAAGCAATCGCAGACAACAAATAAAACTAACCATAAGCACAAAAGCTCCCACTCATACGAGTGGGAGCTTTTTAATTTTATTCTGTATATTTACTTCTTAACAATGCAATCTCGTTTGCGTAACCAGGAAGCTCGTTGGGAGTTTCTAGATAAAAGGGCAAGTTTCGCAATGCAGGATGGTTAATGATTTTAGTCATTGCTTCTAACCCAATGTTACCTGCACCAATGCAAGCGTGGCGATCCTTATGACTGCCTAAAACATTCAGGCTATCGTTCATATGAATAGCGTGCAAACGCTCCAAGCCAATAATTTTATCGAACTCTTCCAGCACGCCGTCAAGATCATTGACGATATCATAACCACCATCAAAAATATGACAAGTGTCCAAGCACACGCCCATCTTTTCGTTCAAACGGACCTTGTCCAAAATTGCACGCAGTTCTTCAAAATTGCGACCAACTTCGCTACCTTTACCTGCCATTGTCTCAAGCAGAACGGTGGTATGCAAATCTTTATGAAGAACTTCGTTGAGCATAGCACTGATTTTTTCAATGCCAACTTCTACACCTTGCTTCACATGGCTACCAGGATGGAAGTTATACAAATTACCAGGCACATACTCCAACATCTCCAAGTCGCCTTCCATAACATTGCGAGCGAAATCACGTAAGCCTTCGTCGGCAGCACAAGGATTCATTGTATAAGGTGCATGAGCCAAGAGCTTGGCGAAGTTATTTTCTTGGCACAACTTTACAAGAGCAGCAGCGTCTTCAGGATTAACAGCCTTTGCCTTACCGCCACGGGGATTGCGAGTAAAAAATTGAAAGGTGTTGGCACCAATGGATAAAGCAGTCTTACCCATCGCCAAAAAACCTTTTGAATTCGAAAGGTGACATCCAATATTTAACATATGCTTACTCCTCACCTTTCTTCGCTTCCAGCTCTGCAAACTTTGCTTGCATTGTAGGATTGTTACGAGTCAAACGCTTAATGGACAAGTCTTCTGCCTTGTTGTTGGCAAGACGCAGATTATTTTCAGAAGAAAGCAATGCTTCCTTAGTTTTTTGCAGATGATCAATAGTTTTATCAATCTCTTCAATTGCTTTTTTGAATTTTTCGCTGGCAATGCGATAATTTCTAGCAAACTTCTCTTTAAAATCGTTCATATCCTCTTCGAAGTGGGAAATGTCGATGTTTTGATTTTTAATTGTTGCCAGTTCCTTCTTGTATTGCAGAGAGTTCATAGCTGCATTACGGAGCAAAGTAATAATGGGAATAAAGAACTGCGGACGAACAACGTACATTTTCGGATAACGATGGGACATATCTACAATGCCACCGTTATATAATTCGTTGTCTGCTTCCAGCAAGGAAACAAGGACTGCATATTCGCAGTTCTTTTCTTTTCTATCCTTATCGAGTTCTTTCAGGAAGTCTTCGTTTTTATGCTTGGTAGCAGTTTCGTCAGCTTCATTCTTCATTTCGAACATGATGGAGATAAATTCAGTGCCTTCTTCGTCATATTCACGGAAGATAAAGTCACCTTTACTACCAGTTCGTGCGTCATTGTCTTTTTCGAAGTAAGCATTACGGAAAGCAGTAGCACGCAGTCTGTTGAATTCAATCGCACAGTGCTGTTCCAAAGTTTCACCAATCATTTTGGTTGATTGTCTTGCTTTCAAATCACGATAATACGCAATTTGGTCTTCCTTCATTTTCAGCTTTTCTTCGTAGCCGTCTTTAATAGATTGCTCGCGAATTTTACTTTCTTTTTCACTAGCTTCCACCTTGCTAGTGAGTTTCAAAAGCTCTTGATTCTTTTCAGCAAGCTGCCTTTCTGTTTTGAAAACAACTTCACTAACCGCAAGGCGTTTTTCCATTTCGTAGGAAGCCAATCTTGCTTGAAGTGCAGTAATCTCTTTTTCCTTAACTGCAACAGCTTCATTTTTTATAGCCTCCAAGCGAGCTTTGTATTGTGCTTCACGTTCCAGAACTTCTTTTTGAAATTCTCTATCGCGAATTTGTTTCACAATGGCAGCGTAACCGGATTCATCTACTTGAAAAACTTCTCCACATTTAGGGCATTTGATTTCTTGCATAATATATCTCCTTTCGAACAAAAGGTTTCTTCATTATATGAGTAGCTTCTTTGATAAATATATCTTAACAAAAATCATCCAAACATGCAAAAACAGCAGTCACCTTTCGGCAACTGCTGTAATTTTTATTTTGTGATTAATTCGATAAGTTTTAAGGTCATAAGACAAGATTTTTCTGCTGCACCCAAGGGCCAGAACTCGCAATTGGAATGGAAGTTGTGAGCGCCGGTAAAGTAGTTGGGAGTGAGAATGCCTTTAGTAGAAATAAAGCTACCATCGGTACCACCACGCATAGCAATGGTTTTCGGAGTGATTTCCAATTCTTCCATTGCTTGGTAGATGTAATCGATGCATTTTTTATTGTCTTCGCGAATAGCATCAGCAATATTGCCGTAGGTATCGCTCATAGTCAGCTCGATAACTGCTTTCGGATGACGGAGCTTCAAAAATTCTACAGCGTTTCTGATTTGCTCTTTGCGAGCTTCAAAAAGCACTTTGTTATGGTCACGAATAACCAAGTTCACGCGAGCTTCGGACACATTGGAGTTAATGGCAGTTACCCAGATGTAACCTTCAGTACCTTCAGTGTGTTCCGGAGTTTGCATTCTATCAAAGCTATTTACCAAATCAGTTGCAACCAAAGTGGGGTTCACCAATACGCCTTTAGCAGACATGGGATGAGCGGTGATACCTTTGATATAAACTTCTGCACTGCCTGCGTTGAAGGTTTCGTAAACAACTTCGCCTTGTTCACAGCAATCAATGGTATAAGCAAAATCCACAGGGAATTTGGCAAAGTTAATTGCTTTAGCACCAAGGAGACCAATTTCTTCGTCAGGAACGAAGCAAACATAAATGTCACCGTGGTAAATGGTTTTGTCGTTTGCCAAAGTTTCGAGAGCTACCATAACGTTAGCAATCGCAGCTTTGTCGTCAGCACCTAAAACAGAAGTACCATCGCTAACAACAATGTCTTGACCGATGTACTTTTCAATTTCAGGATGTTCACTTACTTTAAGGAAGATTTGTTTTTCTTCGCTAAGGCAGATGTCGCCACCTTGGTAGTTAGTTACAACGTGAGGATGAATGTCTGCATTGAGGCAAACATCTACGGTATCAAGATGAGCTACCCAACCAACTGCAGGAACTGCGTGGTGACCAGCGGGAAGATTTGCAGGAAGCTTACCAGTCAAAACGGAAAACTCGCTGATTTCCAAATCAACCAAACCAAGCTCTGCCAATTCAGTTTTCAAAAGTTCTGCCAGTTCACGTTGACCACTAGTGGTGGGAACAGTTTTTACAGCAGCGTTACTTTGGCTGGTAACAGCAACATAACGCAGGAAACGTTCAAGTAATTTTGCTTGCAAGTTCATTTCAAAACCTACTTTCTTACATTACACGACGGGGATATACATAGTCAGCTTGGAAGCCCAAAGGAATATCCAACGCCCAGAAGCCGTAGAGCATAATGGTCAATACAATCAAAAGAGCAACGGTGTAAGGCAACATCAAGGAAGACAAGGTACCAATACCTGCTTTTTTGCAATATTTTTGGCAGTACAAAATGATAAGCGGATAGAACGCGAACATCGGAGTTACTACGTTAACAGCACTGTCACTGACACGGAAAGCAACTTGGGTAAGCTCCGGAGCAATACCAACAGCCATCAACATCGGAACGAAGATAGGTGCCAAAATTGCCCATTTAGCAGAAGCAGAAGTGATGATGAGGTTGAGTAAACCTACCATTACGATGATACCGAATACGGTAACTTGCGGCGGAAGAGCCAAAGATTTCAAGAACTCTGCACCTGCGATTGCGATGAGTGCGCCCATGTTGGAAGCACCGAAAGCCCACAAGAATTGTGCAGCGAAGAAATAGAATACGATAAGTTGTACCAAAGTTTTGGTAATGTTTTCCATAGCATTGGTAACATCTTTAGGAGATTTAAATTTGCCAACCAGTACGCCGTAAACAAGACCAACAGTACCGGTAAAGATGAAGAGCAAGGAAACGATGGATTGCATTACGGGAGCTTTAAAGCTTGCGATTACACCATCTTTGTCGCGGAGGATGGAATCTGCAGGCATCAGAGCCAGCGCCAAACCAACGCACATAGCAATAAGTACGCCGGAAGCGATGTAGAACGCACGATTTTCTTTAGCGGAAACTTCGGTGTTAGCGTCTTCTGCTACGTCGATATCGTCATCAAGCGGGCAAGCTTTCCAAAGCCAAGGTTCAGAAATCTTTTCAGTAACATACCAGCAAGCAGCAATTACACCAAAGGTAGAAGCAAAAGCAAAGAAGTAGTTGCAAAGTACGTTTACTTCATAGGTGGGGTCAATCAAGCGAGCAGCACTTTGGGTGAAGCCTTGAATAACCGGGTCAATTGCAGACGGAGTGTAGTTTGCCGCGAATGCACCTGCAATACCTGCGAAGGAAGCAGCGATACCAGCCAAGGGATGTTTGCCGGTAGCATAGAACATATACGCAGCAACAGGGATGATGATTACATAACCAGTATCAGGACCGATGTGGGAAATCATACCTGCGAGAATAATAATCGGGGTCAAGAGGAATTTCGGGGTAACAGCCAACAGTTTTTTCAGACCGGTATTAATATAACCGGAACCGTCAGCAATACCGATACCCAAAGTAGCAACGATTACCATGCCCAACGGCGGGAAGCCTGCGTAGTTAGTAACCATCTTGCTTAAAAGCAGCACGATGTTTTCACCACTGAGCATATTATTAACAACAATATTTTTGCCAGTTGTAGGATGCACATAATCAAAATGCATTTGGGAGAGTATTGCGGAAATCACGCACACCAATACAAAAGCACCTACGAACAAAATGGTAATATCAGGAATTTTATTGCCGACACGTTCGATAAAACCGAGAATGCCGCCAACCTGCTGTTTCTCCTGAGCAGTTTTCATAAATTAATCAACTCCTTAAATTTTTTCACACAAACACGTATTATAGCATCTTTCCGTGTTTATTTCAAAGGAATGGTGAAAATTTTACACAAAAAAAGACGAGCTTTCGCTCGTCTTTCATTTTTCATATTCACTTTCTCTCTGCCAGCTCACTTACAAAGGTAGAACCAAGTACCAGCACCGCACCAATCATGGAATAAATATCCATACTTTCGTTCAAAAGAACTGCAGAAAGAATAATTGCTACGATGGGATCAATGTAGCTGAAGATGGCAACAGTTTGCGCCTTCAAATTTTGGATGGAAGAGAAATACATTGCGTAAGTAAAGCCTGTATGAATTACGCCAACCACTGCCAAAAGTAGCAGGCTATTTGTATCAGGACTAAGCGCACAAAAATTTTCCGTTACCATTGTATAAGGCAAGAGTACCAACGCCGCCAATCCAAGCTGCATAATGGTCATATCGTATGCGGAAATGTTCTTGATAAATTTATTAAGCAAGATTACGGTTGCGTAAAGGCTTGCCGCCCCTACACCGCACAAGATGCCGGTAAAATCTACACCGTCCATACCGCTTTGTACTACGCCACTAACCAGCACCATACCAGTCAGCGCCATAGCAACGCACAAACCTTTAATGGCAGTTAAGCACTCTTTCAGTACAAAGGGAGACGCCATAATTACGAATATAGGCGCCATATAATATGCCAAAG
>CALCHC010000061.1 GCA_937901335.1 uncultured Phascolarctobacterium sp.
ACGTTATGAACGGAAAAGCGGCATGATTGCTCATGCCGCTTCATGAAAACATTTTATACTGTTTTATTGGACCGCCCCGACGGGAGCTTTTATTATTTTACTTCGTCATAAAGTGCTTTAACAGTAGCGTCTACCAATGCACCAATACTGGAAACGGATTTCTCTTGGGGCAAGCCGGAAGCATCGTAACCAAGAGGAAGCTCAGTGCAAGCGGTCATAACAGGCAAATCACGTTCTGCCCAAAGTTCCTCAACCAACTCTTTGCAAAGAGCACCTGCTTCTGCCATTTTATTAGCTTTAACAAGGTTAATAACTTCTTGGGATTTATCACTTTGTTCTTCGTTGGGAATGTACAAGGTGAAGTTGTACTTTTCTGCTACTTTTTGGTAGATGCCGGTAGCACGAGTACCTTTAGTGGAAAGCATCCACGCACCTTCCGGAGAAAGGCGTTGAGCTGCCAATACAGTTTCTTCAACGATGTGCACTAAGGGCACAGGCAGTTCTTCTTTAAATTGATCAATGAAGAAGTGTGCAGTGTTGCAGGGTACGGAAAGTACATCTGCACCCATTTCGCACAGTTGCAGTAAGTTCTTTTTCAATCTGGGCAACGGGCTTTCACCTGCACCGAAGATTGCAGTGCTACGGTCAGGAGTTTCGCAGTCACCAATCATATATACTACGGGATGTTCTTGGTCAACATTTGCAGGACATTTCACTGCCAATTGACGCAGGAATTCTGCTGCTGCTGCAGGACCCATGCCACCAAGAACGCCTAATTTTTTACCGTTCTTTACAAATTTAACTTCGCTCATAATCTTAGCCTTCCTTTATTCGTTCCAGCCTTTGCACAGGTCTACCCAACCTTGGCAGTTGCAGGAATATTTTTCCAGTTCTTCCGGGTTAAGTTCAATAGCACTGTTGGAGCTACCACAAGCCGGGAAGAAAGTAGTAAAGCGTTTCAAAGAAACGTCCAAGTAAACCTTAACGCCTTCGTTAATGCCAAAGGGGCAAACGCCACCAATAGCATGACCAATCATAGGCTCTACTTCTTCTGCGCTAAGCATTTTTGCTTTTGCACCAAAGAAGTGCTTATATTTAGCGTTATCAATTTTTGCATCGCCTGCACAAACGATAAGCACGCATTCCTCGCCTACTTTGAAGGACAAGGTTTTAGCAATGCGCGCAGGTTCACAGCCTGCAGCTTGGGCAGCCAGCTCTACAGTAGCACTGGAGGTTGCAAATTCGATAACTCTATCTTCCATATTAAATTCTTTAAAATAAGCACGAACTTTCTCGATAGACAAAGTAATGCCTCCGTTCTAAATGTTGTTTTTAATTTTGACGAACTCTTGGGTAACTGCAGCTACATCCTCCGCACCAAGAATAGCGCGTACAATGGCAATGCCTTCTACGCCCGTAGCAAGAACGTCTTTTGCATTAGTCAAATCAACGCCACCTATGCCAACAATGGGCACATCAACCGCACGGCGGATAGCAGCAAGACCGTCCAAACCCAACGCAGTTACTTTTGCCTTAGTAGTTGTTGCATAAACTGCACCACAGCCTAAATAATCTGCACCAGCTTCAATAGCTTTGCGTGCTTCCTCAGGGTTATGGGCAGATACGCCAATGATGTAATCGTCACCCAACACTTCACGTGCAACATTACAAGGAATATCCTCTTGACCAATATGCACGCCTGCAGCCTTAACTGCAATGGCAATATCAAGTCTATCATCAATAATTAAGGGTACGTTGTATTTATCGCAAAGCTTTTTCAGAGCAAGAGCTTCTGCGTAAATCTTGCCACCTTCTGCATTTTTCTCACGATATTGCACTAAAGTGACACCATTTTGAAGTGCTTCTTCAACTACAGGTAATAGTTCTTTACCTTTTAATGCAACTTCGTCAGTTACAAGATAGATGCTATAATCAATCTTTGCCTTCATTTTAGTTTTGCCTTTCAGGATTCAGGTTGATTACGTTCCATTTAGTGGTAACGTGGTAAACTGCATCCACCAAGCGTACTTTGAACATACCGGGGCCATCTTTCTTTTCCAGGAAGTTAGCAGCAAGTTCTGCACTTTGACCCATAACTACTACGCCAAGAGCAGCAGCAGCCAGCATATCGTTAGTTACTGCAGAACAGCAACCACACAAAGTGGAAGTCATGCAACCGCTACCGGTAATATCTTCCAAAAGCGGATGACCATTGTTCAAAACGATGCCTTGCTTGCCGTTGCTGATGCTATCTACCGCACCGGTAACAGCAAATATGCAACCAAATTTAGCAGCTGCGTCTTTAGCAAGCTTTAAGCCCTCCCCTTCTTCAGTAGGTTCGGTAATATTATCTACGCCGTAACCGTCAACTTCGCCGTTGAACAAAGCGGAGCATTCACTAAAGTTACCACGCACAATGCTAATGTATTTCTTTTCCAAAAGCATCAACGCAAATCTTAAACGCATGGTGGAGCTCATTACGCCAACAGGATCTAAGATTACAGGGATACCTGCTTCTTTTGCCAGCATTGCAGCTTTTTCCATAGCAATCATTTTGTTAAAGCTAAAGGTACCCAAGTTCAGAACGAGAGCATCTGCGTTACTTGCAATTTCTTCAACTTCTTCAGGCTCATCTGCCATAACAGGAGAAGCACCTGCTGCCAGAGCAATGTCTGCACAGCTTTCAGCAGTAACATAATTAGTAATATGATGAATGACAGGCTTTTGTCTACGCAGCTTGTCAATAATTTCGCCAAATTGAGTTTTTAAATCCATGTTATACTCCTAAAAAACCCCGACGCTTGCACATCGGGGTTTTTATTTTTAATTAGGTGTTGATTATTTAAGTACTTCGTGTACTTTAGCTACAACATTTTCAACGGTGAAGCCATATTTTTCCATCAGCAAATCGCCAGGTGCGGAAGCGCCAAAGGTGGTGATGCCGATTGCATTGTTTTCGTTACCGGTGTAACGGCTCCAGCCGTAAGGTACACCAGCTTCGATAGCAATTTTAGCTACGCCAGCAGGAAGTACTGCTTCTTTATATTCTGCACCTTGTTTTTCGAAAGCATCCCAGCTGGGCATGGATACTACGGATACATCGATGCCTTCTTCAGCCAATTTAGCTTGTGCTTCGAGAGCAAGGTGTACTTCACTACCAGTACCGATGAGGATTGCTTTAGCTTCTGCTTTTGCAGGGCTAAGAACATAAGCGCCTTTGTATGCGTTTGCATGAACAACTTCTGCATAGTCGTGGAGTACCGGCAATTTTTGACGGCTCAAGAGCAAGCAGGTAGGTTGTTTAAGGTTGAGGCAAGCTTGTTGCCAAGCAGTTGCGGTTTCCAAAGCGTCAGCAGGACGAATTACGCTAACGTTAGGAATTAAGCGCAAGCCCATAGTGGTTTCGATAGGTTGGTGAGTCGGACCATCTTCGCCCAATGCGATGCTATCGTGAGTGAGAACGTAGATTACACGTTGACCCATCAATGCAGACATACGGATTGCAGGACGGAGGAAGTCAGCGAATACCAAGAAGGTGCCACCGAACGGAATGAAACCGCCGTGGAGAGCAATACCGTTCATTACAACGCCCATAGCATGTTCGCGTACACCATAGTGGATGTTACGGCCAGCTCTGTCTTCTTTGGAGAAGAAGCCTTCAGCGTTGATGATGGTTTTGTTGGAAGGACCAAGGTCAGCACTACCGCCTACCAATTCAGGCAATTGCATAGCGAGTTTTTGGATGATTTCGCCGGAAGCTTCACGAGTTGCAGTTTTAGCAGTTTCTTTGAAGATAGCTTCCAAGGATTCCAAATTAACCATGAATTTATCATCAATACGATTGTTCAATTCTTGTGCAAGTTCAGGATAAGCTACTGCATAAGCTTCGAGTTTATCATTCCAAGCTTTTTGAGCTGCTGCGCAAGCAGGAAGTTTAGCTGCAAAGCGAGCTGCAACTTCTTCGGGAACGTAGAACATTTTTTCCGGATCCCAACCAGCATTTTCTTTAGTAGCTTTCAATGCGTCAGCACCGAGGGGTTCGCCGTGGCAAGAAGCTTTGTCTTGTTTGGGGCTACCATAACCGATATGGGTGCGAACGATAATCAAGGAAGGATGTTCGGTATCTGCTTGAGCTTCTTTAATAGCAGCTTCCATAGCTTCAACGTCTTCGGAATCAGCTACGCGCAGTACTTGCCAGCCATAAGCTTTGAAACGCATTTCAACGTCTTCGCTGAATGCGCAATCAGTGCTACCTTCGATGGTAATTTTGTTATCGTCATATAAGTAAATGAGTTTGCCAAGACCTAAGGTACCAGCCAAGGAAGCAGCTTCACAGGAAACGCCTTCCATCAAGTCACCGTCAGAGGTGATGCCGTAGGTATAGTGGTCTACAACTGCAAATTCAGGTTTGTTGTAACGAGCTGCCAGCATAGCTTCTGCCATAGCAAAGCCTACGCCCATAGCAAAGCCGTGACCCAAAGGACCGGTGGACGCATCTACACCAGGAGTGTGGCCGTTTTCCGGATGACCGGGAGTTTTGCTGCCCCATTGACGGAAGTTTTTGAGTTCTTCCATGGGAAGGTCATATCCAGCAACGTGGAGCATAGCGTACATCAAAGCACTGCCATGACCAGGAGAAAGAATGAAACGGTCGCGGTTAAACCAGTTCGGGTCTGCGGGATTGTAGTTCATGAAACGATCCCAAATAGTATACATCAAGGGAGCTGTGCCCAAGGGGAAACCGGGATGGCCGGATTTAGCTTTTTCTACTTGGTCAGCTGCCAAAAAACGCAGAGTATTAACACAAGCTTGGTCGATTGTTTGCATTGAGAAAAACCTCCAATACTGTACTATAATTCCCTATTATTATATCACCATAGGAACTACAGTGCAAAGATTTTGCATAGTTTTGTCATAAAAATAAACGCTTGCACTAGAAAAAATACAGCCTGCCGTCAGACAGGCTGTATAGTTTGTTTAATTATGCTTCTTTACGGTCAGCAATGATTTTTTCTGCCATTTTAGCGGGAACATCTTCGTAGTGGTCAAATTTCATTTCGAAGGTGCCCAAGCCTTGGGTCAGAGCACGCAGGTCAACTGCGTATTCGGAGATTTCAGCATACGGAACTTGTGCAGTTACAACGCTCATGCCTTCTTCTACAGATTGCATACCGAGGATACGACCGCGTTTGGAGTTGAGGTCACCAATTACGTCGCCCATCATGGAATCAGCGCAGGTTACTTCCAGATTGTATACGGGCTCGAGAAGTACGGGTTTGGACATTTCCATAGCTTTTTTGAACGCGATGTTGGAAGCAGTTTTGAACGCCATTTCAGAGGAGTCAACAGTGTGGTAAGAACCATCAATCAAAGTGATGCGCATATCAACTACAGGATAGCCAGCGAGGATACCTTTTTCCATTGCTTCACGCATACCTTTTTCAACTGCAGGGATGTATTGACGAGGAACAGCGCCACCGAAGATTTTATCAACGAATTCGAAGCCGCCTCCAGGGGGCAACGGTTCCATAGTAATTTTAACGTGACCATATTGACCATGACCACCGGATTGTTTTTTATGTTTGCCTTCAACTTCTGCTCTACCACGGATGGTTTCACGGTATTCGATGATGGGAGCTCTCAAGTCAGCTTCTACACCAAATTTACGTTGCATACGTTCCATGATAATTTCGATGTGTTGGTCGCCCATACCGGAAATCAAGGTTTCTTTGGTTACAGGGTTTTTGGTAACGATGATGGTCGGATCTTCGTCCATCAAACGAGTCAATGCAGCAGAGATTTTGTCTTCGTCGCCTTTTTTCTTAGCATAGATTGCGCGAGTGTACATCGGCAGCGGGAATGCGATGGGCGGGAATTCAACGTGTGCAGCATTTTTGTCGCAGAGGGTGTCACCAGTGGAGGTGAATTGCAATTTAGCAACAACACCGATATCGCCTGCTACAACTTCTTTCATCGGGATTTGAGTTTTGCCGCGCATAGTGAAGATTGCGCCAATGCGTTCTTCTTCTTCACGACGGGAGTTGAATACTACGCTATCGCTCTTAATGGAGCCGGAGAATACACGGAAGAAGCTCAAACGGCCTACGAACGGGTCAGAGGTAGTTTTGAATACCAATGCGGACATCGGAGCGTTGGCGTCGCGTACTTCTTCTTCACCAGTTTCTTTATCCATAACGATAAAGTCGTTCAAAATTGCAGGATAGGTAAAGTCAACGATTGCGTTCATCAAACGGCCGAGACCGATATCTTTGTAAGCACTGCCACAAATCATCGGGAAGATGGTAGCTTGACGGATACCTTTAATGAGGCATTTCATGATTTCTTCATCAGAAATGGTTTCGCCGTCCAGATAACGCATCATGCAATCATCGTCAGCTTCTACTGCTGCTTCAATCATTTTTTCGCGAGCTTCTTCAGCTGCTGCTTTATATTCTTCAGGAATTTCAATTTCGTCAGAGTCGTTACCGTTTGCACGATAAGCTTTCATTTTGTAAAGGTCGATTACGCCTTCAAAGTTTTCAGCGGTACCCAAGGGCAATTCAAGCGGAAGTACGCATTTGCCGAATTTGCCACGGAGGTTATCGAGAATGCTATCGAAATCAGCGTTTTCGCGGTCCATTTTATTTACGAAGATAATGCGGGGAAGGTTTGCTTCTTCCGCAAGTTTCCAGCATTGTTCAGTACCAACTTGTACGCCGGAAGTAGCGCAAACAACGATCAATGCGCTGTCTACTGCTCTAAATGCGCCTTTAACTTCTGCTACGAAGTCAGCAAAACCCGGAGTGTCGATGAAGTTGATTTTGGTGTTACGCCATTCAACCGGAGCCAAAGTAGCGTTTACGGAAACTTTGCGTTTAATTTCTTCCGGTTCATAGTCAGTGGTGGTAGCACCGTCTTCAACTTTGCACATTCTGGAGATAGCACCGGAACGGTACAGTAATGCTTCAGTTACAGACGTAGTTCCTGCTCCACCATGGCCCACAATGGCCACGTTTCTAATCTTATCGCCAGTATATTCTTTCATAAAATCTTCCCCCTTACGGTTCAATATTTTGATACTCCTAAAATTCTACAATTCCTAATAAACTCCTCTATTTTTTCTTAAAAACTTTCTGTATACAATTTTTATCCTTACAATTGTAACAGATATTACACAAAATAAAGAAAGCAGATAAGCCATAGCCTATCTGCTTAAAATTAATCCTCTTTTTTAATATGACGAGAAACTAAATATAGGGGTCTATGTTTAATTTCTTCAAAGATTCTACCAATATATTCGCCTAAAATTCCCAAGCCAACCAATTGAATTGCACCTAAGAATAAAACGCTGGCAGTAGTTGTTGCCCAACCAGGAACTGCGTCAGCAGTGAAGATCTTCACGTAAAGTACATGTCCTAAAACGCCCAAGCTAACCATGCCGCAAATCAAGCCAATATAAAAAGCCCAACGCAAAGGCAAATTGGAGAAAGCTGTAATACCATCTAAAGCAAAATGCAGCATCTTACGCAAATTATATTTGGAGTGACCTGCAAAACGAGGCGGTGCCACAAAATCTACCTTAGCAACTTTAAAACCAAGAGTACTTACCAAACCACGAATGAAACGTGCACGTTCACGATATTGTTTAAAAGCATCAACAGCGATTCTATCCATTAAGCGGAAGTCGGAACCACCAGGAATGATTTCCACCTTGGACACAGCATTGATAAGCTTGTAGTAAGCGGAAGAAGTAAAGTTTTTAAAGAAACCTGCATCTTCAGTCGCAAGACGTTTAGTAATAACAATCTCGTTGCCTTCCTCCCACAAGCGCAAAAGCTGAGGAACAACTTCAGGCGGATGTTGCATATCGCCATCCATAGTAACAATAGCATCACCTTCAGCATTGTCAAGACCACAGGTAAGCGCCATTTGATGACCATAGTTACGAGAAAGCAAGTATGCTTCCACGTGGTTATCTTCTTTAGCAAGCTCACTTAAAATTACAGCACTATTATCGGAAGAACCGTCGTTTACAAAAACAATCTTGTAATCATAGGGTTCTTTTGCCATAACTTCCGTAATGCGCTTATGAAACTCTCTTAAATTGTCTTCTTCATTATATACGGGTACAACGATAGAAACTAATTTCAAAATTAATCTCCCCAATTTTTAGACTAAGCGTCAAATTTAGCTTAAAAAAGCTGCCCACAAGGAGCAGCTTTCATTTCTAGAAATGAGTGTTCAATAAGCCGAGTTCTGTTCCGCAAAGCGGTGACAACCATTTATCTAGACTTGCAGTCACCTGCAAGCTCAAGCGACACAACCCGGAAGGCTCAGCGGGCAACTTCATCCCTTCCCTATTTGGTCTTGCTCCGGATGGGGTTTACCTAGCCAGCCTGTTACCAGGCTGCTGGTGCGCTCTTACCGCACCGTTCCACCCTTACCTGCTTACGCAGGCGGTACACATTTCTGTGGCACTATCCTTGAGATCACTCTCACCGGACGTTATCCGGCATCCTGCCCTATGGAGCTCGGACTTTCCTCATCTGGCTTAAGCCAGCCGCGATTATCTTTCACACTCACGAAGTATATTTTATTACAGGGAATATTCCATGTCAATAAACTTTTTCCTGTAAAACAAAAAACGGTTCATCTTTCGATGAACCGCATTGTTTGCTGGTGCCGAAGGCCGGACTCGAACCGGCACGAGGGGAAACTCGCTTGATTTTGAGTCAAGTGCGTCTGCCAATTCCGCCACTTCGGCATTTCTCGTGGTTCCTTTTGACTTACTGTCGCTCGGAACAATTGTTATTATACAGATACGGTGAAGAAATGTCAACACCTTTTTTCAAAAATTTTTAAGATTTTTTAAAAGAAATTTTTCAAGCCTTTTTTATGGTTTTATTCCATAAAATAAGTCATTGCAAGCATGGTGCAGAAACCTACAAGCAATGCGTAAGTTGCCCAGTTTTCATCGTCATGGTGAGTTTCAGGAATCATTTCATCACTGATAACATACATCATAGTACCGCCGGCAAAAGCCAAAGCAAAAGGAAGAATGGCAGTAGAAACTGTTACTGCAAAATAACCAAGCAATGTACCAATAACTTCTACTAACCCAGTTGCCAAGGCACACCAAAAAGTACGCCATTGACTCATACCAGCCGCCAACATCGGTGCGATAATAACCATACCTTCAGGTACGTTTTGCAAAGCAATACCAACTGCAATGCTCATAGCTTGAGCAATGTTTTCTGTACCGAAGCCTACACCTGCAGCAATACCTTCCGGTAAATTGTGAATTGCAATCGCCAAAACGAAGAGCAGCACCTTGTTAATGCGTTTGGTCTTTTCCGGATGCTCTTCATAATCAACACCGGCAATTCTATGCATGTGCGGAGTAACCTTATCCAAAAGGTTCAAGCAAAAAGCACCGCTAAAAATACCGGCAACTGTCATCAGCAATCCATCCTTGCCTCCACCATATTCTAATGAAGGAAGTATTAAGCCGATAATAGCAGCACACAACATTACACCTGCAGCAAAAGCCAGAACAAGGTCACTGAATCTATGGGAGATATTTTTAAAAATGAAACCTAAGAGAGCACCGACAACAGTAGCCCCGCCAATTCCAAGTGCAGTCAAAAAAACTAATTCCATAATCTATTCCTCAGTTCAATTATAAATTTAACTACCTATATTGTAAGTTTTCCTTGTAATCCAGTCAAGATAAAAACCGCTTGCTAAAATTCTTCTCTAACTTGTAAAACATAGGACACACTCTCTAATTACCAAAGAATTATAATGAAGACAAAGGAAGTACGGACTGATTCGGAGCACTTGTCCTACTCCATAAATCTCGTATCTAAGTAAATAGCAAAAAAGGCGCAGACCGTAAGGTCTGCGCCGATTTTGTTTGTGTATGAAATTGTGTGAGCTTCTTTGCTCGTAGTTGTGCGATGCTTAAAAAGTATATTCCGCACCGATGATGAAGGAACGGGACGGCATAGGATAGCGAGCTTCAAAGGAGCTTCCATATCCACCATATTCTTGATATCTAGTATCAGTTAAATTATATGCGTTAGCAAATACTTTTAGATTATCATTAACTTTATATTGAGCTCCAATGTTCAACACAAAATAATTTCTGTCAGTATAGCCATCATATGACATATATTCAGGATTTAAAACCTTAACCATCTGACCACTTACCGCCGTCATATCAGCAGTATATGTCCAACCTGCATTTTTATATTTTAATCCAAGGCTCATATGTTCACCTCATTCTTTAAGCTATATAATCAAATGCATTTTTCAGCACTTCTATTCCATTGTCAGTCACACTGATCACATCAAACCGGCAAGGCATATATTCCCAGTGTTTCTTCATAATATAAAACAATGCACATCTGGAAATGGTTCTCTGTTTCTTATAGTCCAC
>CALCHC010000062.1 GCA_937901335.1 uncultured Phascolarctobacterium sp.
CAGCCTTTGACTTACTATCTGTATATTCCTGATTCTTAGCAATTTCAGCATCAAACTCCTTTCCGTAATATCCATTGAACAGCATATTTATCTCAGTCAATGAAGGAACATGCCAATTGCCTCCATAACTCTTTCTCATCTGCTCACAGAAGTTTACTGCAGCAAAATCATTAGGCTGTTTCATATATTTTTCAGAAGTGGTGACTACTGTATGAACATAGTCATAATCTTCCTTATATGAAAGAAGAGAAGATGAGAGAATTGTGTAAATATGTGAAATAATTAAAGAGAAGGTGATTTGTAATACCTTCTCTTTTCTTTCTTACAGATATAAAAATTATTTTGTTAGTCCTTCTATTCCTGTCTCTGTTACAAGTACCATATATTCGATTTGTGCAGATAATCCGTCATCATCTGTATAAACTGTCCAACCATTGTCTTCATCGATGAAGAAGTCAGGACTGCCTTCGTTAATCATTGGCTCAATTGTGAACATCATACCCGGAACAAGAACCATCTCTGTGCCAGGCTCTGTTACATAGCTAACGAATGGATCTTCGTGGAATTCGAGGCCGATTCCGTGTCCGCCGATTTCTTCTACAACTGAGTAACCATTTGCCTGTGCGTGACTATTGATTGCGTGAGCAATGTCTCCAAGATGTCCCCATGGTTTTGCAGCTGCAAGACCTCGTTCTACACATTCTTCGGTAACACGAACAATTTTCTTTGCGCGTTCTGAAACTTCCCCAATCATAAACATACGAGAAGCATCTGCATAGTAACCGTTGTAAATAGTAGAAACGTCCACGTTTACGATGTCACCACTTTTGAGCACGTCATTTTCGCTGGGAATGCCGTGGCAAACTTGGTCATTGATGGAAGTGCAAACACTTTTGGGGAAACCGCAAAAGCCAAGGGGAGCAGGAACAGCACCTTGAGCAGTAGTGAAATCATAAACAATTTTATCAATATCAGCGGTGGTCATACCAGCTTTGATATGTTTAGCAACTTCGTCCAAAACTTTGGTGTTGATTTCGCAAGCTTTACGAATGCCTTCGATTTGCTCCGGAGTCTTAATCATATCTTCGTCGGGAACTTCAAAACCCTTTGCTCTATAGGCTTCAATTTTATCTAAAAGTTGTTGATCCATTTTATTTCTCCTTTAAAATACTTATCTAACATTGTATTATAGCACAAATATTTTCTGGTGGAAAATTTCTTATGACATATAAAGATACTTGTGATAAAATTGTTTAGTATTCTTAATTCTAGAAAGGAACTTTATATGGAAGATATTATTCTGCAATTTATCGATATTATACTTCACTTAGACAAGCATTTGCCTGCAATTATGGAAGCTTATGGTCATTTTATTTACGCAATTTTATTTATGGTAGTATTCTGCGAAACCGGTTTGGTAGTTACCCCTTTCTTACCGGGCGATTCCCTGCTTTTTGCTTGCGGCGCATTGGCCGCAGCTTCTCCTGACGGCATGGATATTACCATCATTACTGCAATCTTTTTAGTTAGTGCAGTTTTGGGCGATGCCACCAACTACTTCATTGGCGAAAAAGCCGGTATGGCAATCATAAATTCCAAGCGCGGAATCATTAAGCCTGAACATATCCAAAAAGCTCACGAATTTTACGAAAAACATGGTCACAAAGCAATCGTTCTTTGCCGCTTCGCCCCCATCGTACGTACTTTCGCACCTTTCGTAGCCGGCATTGGCAAAATGCACTACGCAACCTTTGCTCGTTACAATGTAATCGGCGCAATTCTTTGGGTATCTTTATTCGTAGGCGGTGGTTACTTCTTTGGTAACATCCCCTTTGTTAAGAAAAACTTCTCCCTCGTTACTTTGAGTATCGTCGTACTTTCTGTAATGCCTATTTTTATCGAATTCATTAAAGCTCATATGAACAAGAAATAAGGACTTCTTGCTTTTTTATTATCAAATTAAGGAGAATAACATGTACTGTTTTAATAGCGACTACACCGAAGGCTGTCATCCTGCCATTTTAGAAAAATTAGTAGCAACTAACATGGAACAAACCACCGGTTACGGAATGGACGCTTACTGTGACGAAGCCCGCGAGCTTATTAAAAAAGCTTGCAACCGTCCCGACGCAGACGTGCATCTTTTAGTTGGTGGCACCCAAACAAATTTAGTAGTAATCTCTGCAGCATTGCGTCCTCATCAAGCAGTTTTAGCTAGCTTCCCCAGTCATATCAACACTCACGAAGCAGGTGCAATCGAACACGGTGGTCACCGTGTAATTCCCCTGCCCACCGAAGACGGCAAGCTTACTGCTGAACAAATTGAAAAAGAATGGATTAAATACGACACTGACCCTGCTCGCGAACATTGGGCACAACCTAAACTGGTTTACATCTCCCAATCCACCGAAGTTGGCAGTATGTACACCAAAGCAGAATTAGAAGCACTCTACGCTGTGTGCAAAAAATGCGGTTTATACCTTTTCATTGACGGTGCTCGTCTTGGTTACGCACTTGGTTCTCCTGATAGCGATTTAACCTTGGAAGACGTAGCAAACAACTGCGACGTGTTCTACATCGGTGGCACCAAATGTGGTTTGATGTTTGGCGAAGCTGTTGTAATTATGCACGACGCTCTCAAACCGGACTTCCGCTCCATTGCAAAACAAAACGGTGCGATTCTCGCTAAAGGTCGCCTTTTGGGTATCCAATTTGGCGTTGTAATGAAAGACAATATGTATATTGAAATTTGTCGCCACGCTGTTGAACAAGCATACAAAGTACGTGATGCTTTCTTGGCACACGGCTTCAAATTCCTTGCAGATTCTCCCACCAACCAACAATTCGTAATTTTAACTCCTGCTCAATTTGAAAAACTGAGCGAAGAATTTGTCTTGAGCCTTATCGAATATTTGCCCGATGGCAATTACTGCGCTCGCGTTTGCACCAGCTGGGCAACCAAAGATGAAGAAATCGATAAACTTATCGCAATGATTCCGGAGCTGTAAGCTGATGTCTAATTCTAACTTTAAGGCTGAATTCATCAGCGGTATGCGCTCCGCCATTCCTGTAATCTTGGGCTTTGTCCCTGTTGGCATTGCTTTCGCCATTATGGCAAGACAGACTGGCTTTACCGTTGCTCAAACCTGCGGTATGTCCCTGAGTGTTTTTGCAGGCGCAAGCCAAATGATGGCAGTAGGTATGTACGAGCAAGGCGCAAGTATTCTCGCTATGGTTTTAGCTACCTTTCTTTTAAACTTTAGACATTTAATTATGAGCACCTGCGTTTTCGAGC
>CALCHC010000063.1 GCA_937901335.1 uncultured Phascolarctobacterium sp.
AGCAACTGGTTCTTTCGTAATTAAATTTGGTCACGGTGTACCAATTAACGACAAAACCAAAGATTTAAGAAAAACTATTGGACTTGACGAATTACCTCCAACTGTACACGCTTTCCCTGACGCATTAGAAGAAGTACAAAAAATCTGTGCAGCATGTGAATTTGATAAATTAATCGGTTTCAACATGGAAACTGGAGAATTAGAATAAATTGATTAAGGAGTTATTATTATGGAGATTGCATATTTCTTAGGTTGTATTATGAACAACCGTTACCCTGGTATCGAAAAAGCAACCAGAATCTTATTCGATAAATTAGACATTGAATTAAAAGACATGGAAGGAGCTTCCTGTTGTCCTGCACCTGGTGTATTCGGATCCTTTGACCAAACCACCTGGGCTACTATTGCAGCACGTAACCTCGCTATTGCTGAAGAAATGGGTGCAGAAATCATGACTGAATGTAACGGATGTTTCGGTTCCTTACGTGAATGTGACCACTTATTAAAAGAAAACCCAGCTAAAAAAGATGAAATTAACGCTATCTTAGCTGAAACTACTGACAAACAATTCAAAGGTGAAACCAAAGTAAGACACTTTGCAGAAATTTTATACAACGACGTAGGTCTTGACAAATTATCTGAAATGTTCACCAAAGATTTAGGTATTAATGTAGCTGTACACTACGGATGCCACTTCTTAAAACCTACCGCAGAAGTAGGTATTGAAGAATCCGCAGAAAACCCAACCATCTTAGATGAATTAGTCGAAATCACTGGTGCTAAATCCGTACCATACGACAACAAAATGATGTGCTGTGGTGCTGGTGGAGGTTTAAGAGCTAGAGATTTAGATGTTACTGCTAGTTTCACTAAAGAAAAACTCGACCACATGACCGAAGCTGGTGTAGATGCAATTGTTAACGTATGTCCTTTCTGTCACATGCAATTTGACCAAGGTCAAACTGAAGTAAACGAAAAATACGGAACTGACTTTGCACTTCCTGTATTCCACTTAGCTCAATTATACGGATTAGCTATGGGATTATCTGCTGAAGAGTTAACTTTCGATGCTCAAAAAATAGATGCAACTCCAGCTATTAAAAAAGCTTTAGGAGAAGATATAGAAATATTGCCACCGGCGAAAAGCGCATAATCGCCCACCGTTGCTGCCCCTCCGGCTATGTATCTCCCCAAGCTTAAAGAGGTTGCCGAACCTTTCACCAAATTAGAGTTAAAAGTGTCTACTGTCGATAAAAAAACGGTTGTACTTGCACTGTAATCGTACCTTTGCCCCCCTGCGAAAAGGGCATAATCACCTATAGTTGTTGCACCCACCAAGTTTCTTGCGTTGCTTAAAGACGACGGGGTTTTTCTTACCAAATCAATACTAAAAATGTCTACCGTTGAAAAAGATACATTTGAATTGGTAATTGAGCCATCCCAAACATAACCCCCGCCAAATAACGCATGATCGCCAACTGAAGTTGCGTCCATTTGGATTTTTGCTTCGGTTAAACTTGTTGTTGTGGCAAGCCTTGGCATTTCCTCCGCCCCGTAATTTTTAAATTTAACAGTTGCATATCCACCACCGCCGCCGCGCTGCGATAAAATAGCATTTGCCATTATCTCACTACCTTTAATTGGATTGAAATTTCAATTGACGGCTTATCTTCCAAACAAGTAACCGTGATGCTATTTGCACCCGTTGTTATTTTAGAAACGCACCCCCAGGCTTCCAGTTGGCTTTGCGCCGTGCT
>CALCHC010000064.1 GCA_937901335.1 uncultured Phascolarctobacterium sp.
GTACCATTAAAGCCTGCCAAATAACCAGCTTCATCCACTGCTACAAGGTTACAACGCAAAACCATTTCATATTCAGAAATATCCCTGCCATTGGCAAGCAGCTCCAAGTAAGCACGGTTTTGAGGCATGGCTTCTTTGGCAACGCCAAGCAAACGTAAGATACAGCTACAGCTTTCGGGAGCAAGGTCGTCCTCACAGATGCTTAGTTCCTGTAAGCTTCCCTGCTCAAGAAGCTTATCCATATTTAAATGTACGGCTTTCTCAAAAGGTGTTCTTCCCTGCCACGCAGCGAAGGCATCATCTCCCAAGCCATCAATAATCATTAGTAAAGAACGCATCTTTTTTCTCTTCCGTAATCGCTTTAATAAGACCGTAGTTAAAGCATCTAACCTTAACTGCTATGCGATAATAATCTTCGCCCAAGTTATGGTAATTAGCACAAGAACGAATCAAATACCCTTGTTTCTTTAAAACTTCAACTAAATTTTTAGGTTGCTTCATTTTAAAGAAAATATAGTTAGCTTCCGAGCCATAAATCTTAGCACCTAAGCATTTTAGATGTCTTATTAAATATTTTCGTTCTCTTTGAATAAGCTCAAAGGATTTTTCCAAATACTCTTTTTCCAAGAGTGCTGCCTTACCGGCTTCCTGTGCCAAAATGGATACGCTCCAATCTTGACCGCATCGATGCAAGTTTTCATGAAGCTCTTGGTCAGCACACAAGCAATAACCTAAGCGCACACCGGGAATAGCAAAAGTTTTTGTAAAGGCCTTCAAGATAATCAAATTAGGATATTGCTCCAGCAAAGCACGCATACTAAAAGCCTTAGCTTCATCCACAAAATCCATAAAGCATTCATCAATGAGAAGTTTAGCGTTTACTTCAACACATTTATTAAGAATTTCTAACAATAGTTCCCTATTGGTAAGCTGACCAGTGGGATTGTTAGGATTACAAATCACAACAATATCTATTTCCGGAGTAATAGCCTGTAAAATATCCTGTTGAACTTTAAAATCCTTTTCTTCCTGCAAATTGTAATACTCAATTCCACAATCTACAGAACGCAACGCCTTTTCATAATCAGCAAAGGTAGGTGCTAAAAGCAAAGCCTTATGAGGCTTTAAGGCCAAAGCCAAACGAAACAGCACATCGGCAGCACCATTACCAAAGAAAATGTTTTCTTCCGCCACTTTTAAAAAATTGGCAGTTGCAGTACGTAGTTCTCTGCAAAAAGGATCAGGGTAATTAACGCACTGCTTCAAGGCATTTCTCAATGCCACTTTAACTCCGTTGGGTATTCCCAAAGGGTTGATATTAGCAGAAAAATCTACAAAAGGCTTTCCATTAGGAGCAAGCTTATTGCTATATACATCTCCGCCATGTTGGTATTTATACATACACTTCACCCTTTACCCTTAAACTACAGGAAAAATCCTTAATAAATAAATTAACGCAAACAAAATCAAGCTCAATATAGCTGTCATATACAGCAAATTATTAGTAGTAACAATATCTTCTGCCTTCACAGGTCTAATATCGTCACCAATCGTATCTTTATGTACCCATTTACCAAAATAGAAATGGCCACCGCCAAGTTGAATGTTCAAAGCACCAGCCGCAACAGATTCAGTCATGGCAGAGTTAGGACTTAAATGGTTGTATCTATCTCGACAAAAGGTTTTCCAGCCACGTTTAGCATCTAAATTTAAGAAGTAAGCAGCTACAATCATTACCAAGCCAGTAATACGAGCAGGAACAAAATTAGCAACGTCATCTAATTTAGCAGCACAACGACCAAAGTAAAGATACTTATCATTTTTATAACCAACCATGGAATCCATGGTATTTATTCCTTTGTACAAGAATGCTAACGGTGCACCACCCAGGAACATATAAAGCATAGGAGCAATAATACCATCAGCAGTGTTTTCGGCAATGGTTTCCACCGCGCCCTTAGTCACCTCTGCTTCCGTAAGGTTCTTGGTATCGCGACCAACAATCCAAGAAAGCATCAAACGAGCTTCATCTAAATCGCCCTTTTCCAATGCGTAATAAACTTTCATACTTTCATCACGCAAGCATTTAGTAGCAAAGATTTGGTAAAACATAATGGTTTCTACTGCCAAGGCAAGCCAAGGACTTACTAACCCTGCCAATTTTAAAATTGCAAAAGGTACTACGAAGCAAAGGCCAGTTACCAATAGCACCAATACTGCTCCGCCACAAAGTAAACCTTTTTCGCTAAAACCAAAAATCTTACGCAAGCCTTTTTCCAACCAGCTTATTAAATTGCCAATAAGGCAAATAGGATGGGGCAAGCTATGAGGATCACCTATTATCAAATCTAAAATGAAGCCAAGAGTAATGGCAACTAAAGTCAACATTAACATCACCTAATGTAAATTATTTTTTCGTTTTATAAGTAAGGCACGCCTTAACAAAATTGCGTGCAAAATCAGGATTTCCCCACAAATGGATATGAGGATAGCCGGCGTAAAGAGTATCGCTTACATTTGCACAGCTCCACTCACCTTTGCCGGAAGCTTTACGAGCCAAGAAGCCTTCACCATTTTTAGTGCTGTCAGAATAATGGAACTCATGGCCGTTAATTTGCTCGCCAGCCTTACAAAGCACATTGTCTTCTTGAGCAGTAAGTTCAATATAGCCAAAGCGGTTCAGCTTTTTAGTCATAAAGGTTTCGCCTGCAATAGCACCTACCCAGTTATAAGTAGTGTCTTCATCAACGTAACGCTCCAGCAAATACATAAAGCCACCACATTCTGCAAAACAGGGCAAGCCATTTGCTAAAGCAGTTTTAATTTCAGCAAGCAAGCTTGTGTTTTCGGCAAGCTGTTTAGCGTAAAGTTCAGGATAACCGCCACCTAAAATTAAACCGTCGCATTCAGGCAAGTGCTTGTCTGTAATCGGACTAAAGGGTACAAGCTCAGCGCCCAATTCGCCAAGCAAATCTAAAGCATCTTGGTAATAGAAGCAAAAGGCTTTGTCCTGAGCAATGGCAAGCTTCACTTTGCCAAGAGCTTCCATATTTTGAGGAGTATATTCTAAAGCAGGAGCACTATTGGCAAGCTCAAGCAAGCTTTCTAAATCAAGAGACTTCTCTGCTTGCAATGCAAGTCTTTCCACAATGGCTTGCAGATCGCCAATTTCTTCCGCTGTCACCAAACCTAGATGACGGCTTTCAAAATTGCAACCTTCAAGTACCGGGAAGTAGCCTAAAAGCTTCACGCCACTTTCAGCTTCAATAACATCTTTATAATAGGCATAGCTCATGGGATTAACATTGTTGAGAACAGCCCCCACAATATGACTATCCTGACGAAATTCTTTAAAGCCTTTAATTTGTGCTGCTATTGAAAGAGCTGCGCCTTTACCATTGACAATCAAGATAACGGGTACATCACAGGTACGTGCCAAATCGTAAGCACTTGCTTTCGCAGTTTTGCCCATACCGTCATAGAAACCCATTGCTCCTTCAAAAACGGATACATTCACATCGCTAGCGTTCTTCGCCGCCAAAAACTTCACCGTTTCCTTGCCAAGCATAAACACATCCAGATTACGACTTTTAGCACCAATCACCTTGGAGTGAAACATCGGGTCAATGTAATCAGGACCGGACTTAAAGGCAGCAACCTTTAAGCCTTTGTTCATTAAAGCTTTTAAAATCCCACAGGTTATTGTAGTTTTACCGCAACCACTTCCGGTCGCACTAATCATAAAGCGAGGCATCTTCATTTCAGCCATGTTAATCTTCCTTTTTCAACGCAGTCATTACATAGACAGGGTTTTGCGCCATCATCAGATTGTAGTTACCTAATTTTTTACTGCGAGCAGCAAAAACATTGACTACTTCCAAACTGTAATCCTTATGTGCATTATAGTAAGCAGCTACCTCTGCCAAGGTTTCGATGGTAATTGCGTTAATAACAATGCGACAAGCAGGGTTCTTTGCATAAATAACATCCAACATATCGCACAAGTCGCCACCACTACCGCCAACAAATACACAATCGGGAGCAGGCATACCTTTAATATTTTCTAAGGCTTCCCCTGCCACGACTTCCAAGTTATCTACAGCAAAGAGCTCCTTATTTTTACCCAAAAGCTCTACAGCTACAGGGTTGCGTTCAAAAGCCCATACCTTACCTTTTTTTGCCAGCAAAGCAAGTTCAATGGAACAGGAGCCTGTGCCTGCACCAATGTCGTAAATTAAATCTGTTGCCTTAGGTTGCAGCTTGGACATAGAAACACTACGTACTTCCTGTTTAGTCATAGGCACCTTGCTGCGCATAAAGAGTTCATCATCTAATCCGTGCACTGCGTATTCAAAGTCACTAGCATCAGCATTTAAAATCATCATCACAGAGAGGGACGGAAACGCCAGCTTGCTAAGTTCTTCTGCAGTTCCGCAGGTAATCTTTTCATTTTCGTAAGAAAGGTTCTCACCCACATAAACCAGTACTTCACCTAAACCGTGGTCACACAGTTTTTGGCACAATACTTGAGGAGAATTGTCCCCACCTGTTAAAGAAAAGACCTTTTCGTTATGAGCAACTGCTGCCACCAAATTTTGGAAACGTCCGTGCATACTCACAATCTTGGCATCGTCCCAAGACATTTCTAATTTAGAAGCAAAATAAACCAAACTACTGATACCACAGTAACGAGTGCAGTTACATTCCGGTAATTTACCACTAATGGTTTTCGCCAAGCTAAAGAAGCCTACATCACCGGAAACAAGTACAGCAACTTCGTCAGTAGCTTGTGCTTTTTGGATAGCTTCCACAATTTCTGCAACCTTGATGGTTGCATAGGTAGTTTTATTTTCGTTAGCAAAAGCTGCCAACATACGCTTATCGCCAATCAAGATATTACTTTTTTCAATTGCTTGACGGGCAGCGGCAGTCAACAGCTCCGGGTTTCCCGGACCGATGCCCACAATATTTACTTGCAGCATAGTCTTGCTCCTTATCTATTTTTACTTGCCTGCAAAATTTTTACGCAGGTCTTCTACAATTTCTACAAAGCCTTTGCCTTGCTCTTCTACGGCACGACCAATGACAATCAATTTAGCTCCCGCTTCTTCGGCAGCCTCAACCTTTTCTGCAAATCCACCAACTTCACCGGAATTCTTGGTCACCATAAATTTGCTTTTAAACTTTTTCAGCATGGCGATGTTCAGCTCTTTAGAGAACGGTCCTTGCATGCAAACAATGTTTGCGGGTTTGTAACCAAGCTCCAAGGCACTAAGCAGAGAACTTTCCATCGGCAGAACTCGCAAGGCAATACGCTCTTTGTAATCCTTAACAGCAGTAAAGTCTCGCAAATTTTTACTACCAGTTGTCAAAAAGATATTTCCTTCCACTTGGTTCAGCAGCTCCACTGCTTCAGGAAAATCGTGAACGGTAATATAATCTCCTGCTTCACCTACGGGGCGGAGCAAGCGAATATACTTAGCATTTTCTAAAGTACAAGCTTCCTGTACCGTAGCAGTTACGATGGCAGCGTAGGGATGAGTAGCATCAATTACATAAGTAGGTTTATGCTCCTGTAAAAATTGACGCATCTTTGCCAAGTCCATACGCTCTGCCATGATTGTAAGGTTATCCTGTGCTTCGATAAGCTCTGCACCATATTCGGTAGCAACGGAAACATAAAGCTGCACGGGCAAATCTGCTATGGCCTTAATTAAGGCACGCCCTTCACTGGTGCCACCAATAAGCCAAATTACAGGTTTCATTCCAGTCTATAACCACGGGGGGTTACTAATTTACCATTAATAACTTGAGTTTGGCTGTTACCAATGATAACGGTAGAGAACATATCCACTTGGATATCACGCAGTTCTTGTAAGGTAGTAATTTCGTAAGCTTCACCTTCGCGACCAATATTACGAATAATACCAGCAGGCACATCACCACGTTGGTTTTTGAGCATAATATCGCAAGCACGTTGCAAATAGTCATGACGTTTAAAGCTGGACGGATTATACAAGCAAATGCAGAAATCTGCTTGAGAAGCGCAGTCCAAACGTTTTTCAATTTTTTCCCAGGGAGTCAGCAAATCGCTAAGGGAAATAAGGCAGAAGTCGCTAATCAACGGAGCGCCAAGCACTGCAGCACCGGAGCAAGCAGCGGTAATACCGGGAACAACTTCAATTTCCAGTTCCGGATGGTCTGCTGCAACTTGATACATAATACCTGCCATACCGTAAACACCAGCATCACCACTGGAAATCATCGCCACGGTTTGACCTTTCAAAGCTTCTTCCAAAGCCAGCTTGCAACGGTCAACTTCTTTACGCATGCCAGTAGAAAGGAACTTTTTATCAGCAAAATCTTCTTTAATCAAATTTACATATACATGGTAGCCTGCAATTACATCGCAGGAATTTAAAGCATCAACAGCGCGTTTAGTCATTTGTTCAACGCCGCCGGGGCCCAAGCCCACAACAAAAATCTTAGCCATTTTCGTTACCATCCTTACTCGGTTTTCAAACCGGTTTTATTTAAATCTAAAGTAATTTCTTCAATTGCAATGGCAAGGGTTACGCCATTAAGACTGGTCTTATTCAAAAGCAGCTTACCGCCCTTACTTGCCAGCACCGCACTACGCTCGCAAACATTGCTCACACCAACAACGCTTTCCACGAAAGCAGAAGGTGTAAACTCCCCTTCTACATCTTCCAATTCAGAAGCAGTGTAGAATTTAGTTTGCCATTTATATTTTTCAGCAAAAGCAAGCAAACCTTGCTCATCCTTTTTCAAATCAACGGAAGCAATGTCTACAATGCAACGCTTGTCAATTTTAAGACGCTCCAATTCAGGAAGCACTAAGGCTTCAATATTTTCCAAAGGAGTGTTTCTGCGACAACCAATGCCCAAATGCACAATCTTCGGCAAAAGCAGCACCGTAGTTTCAAACGGCTTTGCTGTTTTATCCAAGGTTAGTGCAAAATCACCGACGCTTTCAAATTCA
>CALCHC010000065.1 GCA_937901335.1 uncultured Phascolarctobacterium sp.
CTTTAAGCAAGTACGTAGTGCTACGCGCCCAGGTCGTGCAGAAATTTTTGTAGAGCTTACGCCCGAAGCAGATGCTGACTTGGTAGCAATTGAAGCTACGAAAAAAGTAAGTACAATTCGCAAAAATCTTCCTGCTGATATGGATGAGCCTGTTGTTTTAAAGCGTGCTTCTGAAGATTATCCTATTATGGAGATTGCAGTAACTGCACCTTTTGAAATGTCAGAAGTGTATTCAACTGCAGAAAACATCTTCGCTGAAAGATTACAGCAAGCAGGCGGTGTATCCGAAGTTGTAGTTACAGGTAGCAGGGAAAAAGAAATTGCTATTGTTGTTAATAAAGACAAGCTTAGTTATTACGGCCTAACTATTAAAAACGTCATTGATGCGGTTAAAGGTGAAAACGTAATATATTCTGCCGGTTCTGTTTATAGTGATGTATTACAGACTACAGTAAGGCTTGACTCCCAATATATAGATATTAAAGAAATAGAAGATATTAGCATTACTGTTGGTAAAGGAAAGGGCGTTGCTCTTAAAGATGTTGCAGAAGTTAAATTCCAAGAGAAGCGAGCAACAGCTTTTAGCCGTGTGAATGGTAATGATGCTATAGCTTTGGAAGTTCATAAAAATAGTGGTGCTAACATCGTAAAAACTGCTGATGGTGTTTTACAACAGTTAGAAAAATTGCGTACTACCTATCCTGATTATAAATTTACTATGGTTTACGACCAGTCTGAATTTATTAGAAGTTCTTTGAAAAACACCTTACACACTTTGCTTGAAGGTTTAGTTACTACAAGTTTGGTACTGTATCTGTTTTTGCGTGGTTGGAAATCTTCTTCCGCTGTTATCATCGCCATACCTGTATCGCTAGTTGCAACTTTCTTTCTAATGTTCCTCGCCGGATTTACATTTAACATGATGTCATTAATGGGGATGGCGTTGTGTATTGGTATTCTAGTGGACGACTCCATCGTAGTTTTGGAAAACATACACCGTTTTTTAGAAAAGGGTTATTCTGCAGAAGAAGCTGCAGAAAAAGGGCGTAACCAAATTGGTATGGCAGCAGTTGCTATGACACTGTGTGATATCGTAGTATTCTTGCCCATCGCTTTTTTAGAAAGCACGACGGGGCAGTACTTTAAAGAATTTGGGTTGACCATTGTATTTGCGACATTGATGTCCTTAATGGTTTCTTTTACCCTTACGCCTATGATGGCTTCCAAACTATATGCTAATGGTCTGATTATTCCTAAGGGTAAGTTTTGGGATTGGGTGGACAGGGCAGAAAACCAAAGCATTGAAAAATATGCAGTCTTTTTAAGAAAATGTCTTATCAAACCTAAAAAAGTTTTAGTTGCAATCGCAATTGCTTTTGTAACATCAATAATGCTTGTTCCCTTGGGACTTGTTGGATCTGAATATATGCCTCGCACTGACGAGAACGCTATTCAAGTTAGCATTGAACTTCCTCGTGGATACAACGCTGAACAAACTAATGAAGTACTTTTAGTTTTTGATGACTACTTAGCTACGATTCCTGAAATAGAGTTTTTCCTTTCCAAGGTTACTACTACGGAAAGTAATGCGAAAATTTCCATTACTTTATTAAACAGAGGGAATCGTAGTAAAAGTGTTTGGGATGTTTCAGATGAAATTAGACGCTTTAGTAGAGCAAATTTTGGCGGCGTCAATATTCGTGTTAATGAAATCCAATCTTCTGTAACAGGTGTTTCCGGTGGTCGTTCCTTAGTGCGTTCGCCCGTACAAGTGGAACTTTACGGAAGGGATATGGATTTATTAATTGAAGAATCACAAATTCTTTTAAATATTTTCCGTGAAGTAGAAGGTCTTAAAGATATAAAAAGCTCCTACACAGAAGGCGTGCCGGAGCTGAAAGTAACTGTTGATAGGGACAAGCTAAAGTATTACGGTACTTCTGTAGAAAATGTACTGAAATCCTTTAGTGCAGCTATTGCAGGTCGTAATGCAGGGGTGCTGCCTAATGATAGTGCTAATGATGGTCGTGATACAAATATTAATGTGCGTTTTGCAAATAGTGATGGATTTTATATTGAAGATTTAAAATCCATCAAAGTTCCCACTAAAAGGGAAGGTTCTGTTTTTCTTGGAGACGTTGCTAAAATTGAGGAAACAGTTGGGCCTATTACTATCAGGCGAGTGAATAAAGAACGCATTATCAACGTGCAAAGCAATCTTTCCGATAGACCTTTAAAGGAAGTTCTGGAAGAGATTGAGCAAAAAATAATTGCAAGCGGTATCAAAAGTAGATACGAATTTACAGGACAAGCAGTAAGCATGAACGATTCCTTCGACGAAATGGTTTTTGCCTTGTCGTTATCCTTAGTTTTGATTTACTTGCTTCTCGCAGTATTGTATGAATCAGTCTTTACTCCGCTGATAAGAATGTTCTCTCTGCCTTTGGGCATAATTGGTTCTATCTTTTGTCTTCTCTTAACGGGAAATACCATTAACCTTTATTCCTTAATTGGTATTTTGGTAATGGATGGCTTAGTTGCTAAAAATGGTACATTGCTTTTAGACTATACCCTTACCTTAATGCACGAAGAAGGCAAGAGTGCGGTGGAAGCTGTTGTTGAAGCTGGTAAGGCTCGCCTTAAACCAATTATGATGACTGCATTAACAATGGTTGTTGGTATGTTGCCTACAGCTTTGGCAATGACAGAGGGTTCCGAAACTCGCGTTAGTATGGCGTGGGTAATCATTGGTGGTATGATAACATCTACCGTATTTACTTTAATAGTTATTCCAATCATCTTTGTTTGGATAAAAAATAAATTCCCTAACAGGATATAAGCAGATTTCTGTTTATATATAAACTCTCATTATATTTTATGCTGAGTAATCTACAGGCAAGCCATTTATGGGTACTTGAAAAGCATACAAAAAAATTTTTAAGGAGATGAACTTTAATGAAAAAAAGAACCCTCACAAAAGGCATGCTTATGGCAGCTCTCATTTGCGGTTGTGTACAATGGGGGGGTACAGCAGTACACGCTGCTGAACTGCAAGAGTTTACTCTTGACCCGATGGTAGTTACCGCACAAAGAATGGAGACCAGAGATTTGGATACTCCGGCAAGTGTTAGTGTAATTACTGCGCAAGAAATTCAAGAACGCAATGTTAACAGTGTTAGAGAAGTGCTTAGACACCAACCTGGTTTGTATATGGATCCTAACCAAGATGCATTTGGTGGTATACAAATGCGTGGTATGGGTGATGCTAATGTGTTGATTATGTATGATGGACAACCGTTATCTAATGCTTGGAATGGTGGCACTGGTTTGGAAGCAATCCCTGTTGAGCAGATAGAAAGAATTGAAGTGGTACGTGGTGCAGCATCTTCTTTATATGGTGGTAGAGCCGTTGCTGGTGTAATTAATATTATCTCTAAAAAATTAGATAGCAAAAAACTTGACGGTAATGTTGTAATCAGTGGTGGTAGCAATGACACTTGGAAAAAGGCTATTGATGTACGTGGTAAAGTAAACGATAAATGGTCTTTTGCTGTTGGTTATGAAGATAGAGAAACTGATGGTGTTGCTGGCTATAGAAAAACTAATTCTCCTGCGAAAAGTGGTACGCCTATTGATAATGTGAATGTACCTATGACATCTGATGGCAAGAAGTATATTATTGGTGGCCGTGGACCTCGTTACCAAGCAACAGAATCTTACAATGCTGCCGTACAATATAATTTTGATGAAGATAAATCTTTAAAATATACTTATATGCATAGTGAACATGATTATAGATATTATGATCCGTTTACGAATGTAAAAAATGCAGACGGCAAAGAATATTTTGAAGGTACATTTATGACTCAGAATGGTGATTTGCTTTCCATCACTTATGATGATTATTTAGGTTATGTAAGTAAACGCGAAACAGATTATCATCTTTTAAACTATAATGATAAGCGAAATTTATGGATGGTCAACTTAGGTGTTCAAGATGTAACTAGAGACGGTTATTCTGGTTCTGATGGTGCAATTAGTTTGGAAGACAATGCTGCTGGTGAATATAGTTACTATCCTTGCAAAAACTATAATTTAGATGTGCAAAAAACTTGGCAAAATATTGGTAATCATACAATTACTGTAGGTGCTAACTGGAAAGACGAACAGCTAGTTAAAGAAAATTATTTGATGACCAACTATAAAGATTTAGATAGTATTTATGGTGATTCTACAGAAACAAGCCGTGGTAAAGCGAAGAGTATGTCTTTATTTGTTCAGGACGAATATAAGATAAGTGAGCCATTTACTTTGTATCTTGGTGGTAGATATGACTATTATGAAAAATATGATGGTTTTGTGATTTTACATGGGACGGATACCATGGCATATACAGCGGCAGCCTTATCTTATATGGTTCAAAATTCCAGAAAAAATATATTTTGAAGCAGG
>CALCHC010000066.1 GCA_937901335.1 uncultured Phascolarctobacterium sp.
TTATTTTGTACGGTGTAGATGCTTCCAATGCTAACGTCATGAAAGGTTATCTTGAAGGTGCCATAAATGGCTGGCTTGCTCGTAACCAGCAAAAGTTTATGGGAAGCAGTCAAAGGGTTGGCGCCATTACCGTCGTCAATAGAATGTGGTTTAACGATGCCAACACCAGCACTTGGTATTTTATTCCGGGACTGATTGTTTTAGTTATAACAATTTCGGGCGTATTTTTAACTTCCATGGTTATGGCGAAAGAGTGGGAGCGTGGTACGCTTGAAGCTCTTTTTGTAACGCCTGTGAAAGTTTTAGAGATTCTTCTTTCTAAAATGATTCCCTATTTTTGTGTGGCGATGGTTGGCTTTAGCTTGTGCGTTGCTGCATCGCAGCTGCTTTTTGACGTACCAATGCATGGTTCCTTCGTTATAATATTGCTTTGTACTATGCTGTATCTTTTTGTAGCTCTTGGCGTGGGGCTGATGATTTCTTCCATTACAAAAAACCAGTTTCTTGCTAGTCAGATGGCGCTTGTTTTGAGTATGATGCCTACTATGATGCTTTCAGGATTTTTGTTTGATTTGCGTAGTGTTCCTTTGGTAGTTAAGATGGTAGGCTACGCCTTACCACCTACTTATTATATGCAGTTATTAAAGACTTTGTTTTTGGCAGGGAACAATTGGTCATTGATTTTTAAAAATTGTACTATATTGGTTTTGTACGCAATCTTTTTTATCAGTATGGCTTTTAGAGTTACGCAAAAGAGGGTGGAATAGATGGATGAATTTAAAGCGTTCATACGCAAGCTGAAGTTCATGATAATTAAAGAATTGCGCACTACCATTAAAGACCCACGCACTCGTACTATTTTGTTTTTGCCTGTCATTATGCAGACTTTGCTTTTTGGTTACGGAGCAACCTTTAATTTAGATGAGGTAAAGTATGCTTGCCTTGACCAAAGTCGTAGCGTGTATTCTACGGAGCTGATTGCTAAGCTTGAAGGAAGTGGTGTCTTCCAAAGGGTACAAACACTAAATAGTACCAACGAAATTTCTCAGGCAATAGATTCTGATGCGGCAATGTTGGTTATAAACATCCCACCGGATTTTGCTGATAAGCTGGCTGCAGGTGAGAATGCTGAAGTGCAGGTAATCACCGACGGTAGAAATTCATCGACTTCGGGGATAGCGGCAGGATATGTTAATAGTATTGTTGCTGAATACAATGCTGTGCGAAATGGTGGAAACAT
>CALCHC010000067.1 GCA_937901335.1 uncultured Phascolarctobacterium sp.
TACCCTGGATCTGTCCGGCTTCCAAACCGAAAAGGTGCAGGATATGACCATGCTGTTCTACGGCTGTCAGGCCCTAATGGATCTGAATATTCAGAGTTTTGTGACGGATCATGTGACGGATTTTTCCGGTATGTTCTACCGATGCTTCAGTTTGGAATCGCTGGATGTGAGTCACTTCAATACCTCTGCCGCAGTAAATATGACCAATATGTTCTATGGGTGTCTGGAACTTCAAAACCTGAATGTCAGCACCTTTGATACCTCTGCCGTGCAGACGATGAAGGGAATGTTCGGCTGCTGCTACCAGCTGCAGGCTTTGGATCTGAGCAGCTTCAACACGGCTGCTGTGACGGATATGTCCAAAATGTTCGTCTCCAACGGCAGCCTGACCGCGCTGGATCTGAGCGGTTTTGATACAGGGGTTGTGACGACCATGTCCGGTATGTTCCAGGATTGCACCAACCTGCGGCAGCAATATAAATCCCCTTATATGGACTCAATTCATAATCCTTATATCTCATTACATAAGGCAAGCATCCATATTCCATAAGAATTTTAATTCTTTCAAACAAATCGGCAATATCTTTTGCCCAAAATTCTTCATTATACACGCCAATATCATCATGGTTGTATCCACAGAAAGTATAAAACTTCATCTTTCTATCTGTATACTTTCTAATTAAACCAAGTTTCTTTTCGATTATGTTCTTGTCTTTTACATTGTCAAAAGCAAAAATATGATATCCAACCCATTTAGAATTAAAGATGGCTTCAGGGTTCGTCCAGTGTAAAACAACCCAAGCGTCCTGAACGAAAATCCCTTAAAACTGTTTGAATAACTCTATCCAAATCTAAAACACCGCCGGCCTTGATACAGCCGCGAGAGGTCGCGATTTTCGCTAATACTGCTCTTACGTCATCACTATTCTCAAATTCTACTGCATATTTACTTTTCAATTCTTCCGGATAGCGTTCCATTAAACGCTCTACCAAAAGCTCAGTTGCGTCTTCTCTGTCGAAAACGTCTTCTTTGATAGCACCGGTCGCCGCCAAGCAGAAGCCCACTTCAGGATCTTCAAACTTAGGCCACAATACACCAGGAGTGTCCAAAAGTTCCAAGCCTTTAGCAATGGTAACCCATTGTTGGCCACGGGTAACGCCCGGTTTATCGGCAGCAACAACTTTGTTTTTGCCAACCAAGCGGTTAATGAGAGTAGATTTACCAACATTAGGAATACCTACAATCATTACGCGCACGGAACGATTACGTACACCTTTTTTCAACCATTTATCAAGTACAGGTTTTGCTGCCACTTGAATCATGCTGATAAGCTGTTTTACACCTTTACCGGTAGCACAATCAACTTTGCATACAGGCAAGCCGCTGTTTTTCAGCTTTTGCATCCACAATTCAGTTTTAGCATTATCTGCCATATCAGTTTTATTCAGTGCGATTACCTTAGGTTTATTTCCTAAAACGTCAATAAGTATGGGGTTAGTACTGGAACGAGGAATACGTGCGTCAAGCATTTCTACAACTACGTCTACCAGTTTAATTTGACTTTCCATCATGCGTTTCGCCTTAGTCATATGACCGGGGAACCACTGAATTTTAAAATCTTCGATTCTCATTTGCGTTTACCTGCATCTGCACTAATTAAACGAATGCTATCAATAGGCCAGAAAGCAACGATTGCTCTGCCTTTTACAAGACGATGGGGAACGAAGTCTACACCTCTGTAGCGACTATCTTCGGAATTATTACGGTTGTCACCCAGCACGAAGATGTGACCTTGGGGCACAACGGATTTGCGATAGTTGGACATATTAGGACCTTTGGGGTCATTTTTATAAATGTAACCTTCTTCGATTTCTGCACCGTTAACAAAAACTTTGCCGTTGCGCATTTCGATAGTGTCGCCACCTACTGCGATAACGCGTTTAATGAAGTCACGGCTTTCGTCTCTAGGATAGCGGAATACTACGATTTCACCTTTTTTAGGATCAGTGATAAAGTAGCTAAGTTTATCAACAATCAAGCGTTCATGATGCTTCAAAGTCGGATACATGGAAGAACCTTCAACCATATAAGGTTCAACTAAAAAAGTACGAATACAGAAAGCCAAAGCTACTGCTACGATAATAGAAATAAGCCAATCGCTGGCTGCATCTTGCCAAGAGGTAGAGCTTTTTTTACTGCTCATTACAAGCACTCCTTTCGCATACTAAGAGAATTCGTTTTATATTTTAACATAAAATACCGACACCGTCAGCACTATGCAAAAATTTCCTTGGAAATAATAAAAGGGACTGTATTGCACAGTCCCTTCCATTAAGAACAAAATTAAAATTAGCGACGTTCTCTGATACGAGCTGCTTTACCGGTGAGGTTACGCAGATAGTACAATTTAGCGCGACGAACGATACCACGACGAGCCACTTCGATTTTGTCGATACGCGGGCTGTGTACGGGGAAGGTTCTTTCTACGCCAACGCCATAAGAAACGCGACGAACGGTGAAGTTTTCACGTACGCCGGAGCCGCTACGGGAAATTACAACGCCTTCAAATACTTGGATACGTTCTCTGTTACCTTCAACGATTTTTGCGTGAACTTTTACAGTGTCACCAGCGCGGAATTCGGGGATGTCGGAACGAAGTTGTTCTTGTTCCAATACTTCAATAATGTTCATTTTTTCCTCCTAAAATCATAGACGTTCATGTGCGAACTCCACAGCGGACCGTCCGTATTACACAACGGATATTTTACCATATGTGTTCTTATAATGCAATGAAATTTTGCATAAAAGTTAACAAAAAAGTTACTCTTTTTCCCACCAGGACTCGCCTGCCAAGCGGTCTAAGATGATTGCCGCAGCACTTCTAACACAGAGATGATTATAGTCACAAGAGCCATAAATCGGTTCTAAAATATAATCAAATTTGCTCATAGTTTCTGCTTCAATACCAAAGCCTGTACCAAAAAGTAAGAGGATAGGTCTATCCCCTTCTTTAAGCTGCTTACGCATAAAGCCGTAGGAAACAGTGTTAGGATAAATTCTTGCGTCAGTAGTTACGATGTAAGGTCTTTTACCGGTTTGCGCTTCAATATCTTGAGCAGCAGCTTCAATATCAGCTTGCCAGCAAACTATATCAAGAGCATTACTTCTGTCGGGGTTATAGGTTCTACCATAACCATCCTGCCAATAACCAATAATCTTCTTGATGATATCACGTTGCACATCCAAGGGATGGATAATATAGTAACGTTTTACATCATAAGTACGACAAGTGCGAGAAATATCGTGAATGTCAAAATTTGTAACAGCGCCTGCAATAACATGCATACGCTTATTATATATAGGATAATGAACAAGGCCTACATACAGCTCAGCCATTTTTATTCACCTTCATTATCTTCTTGTGCTAATTCTTCCCTTACTTCAGCATAAAACTTCTTTTCTGCTTTTTTCATATCACGAGGAACTTTGCCGTGGATGGCATCAATAACCTCTTGACTGAGCAAATCAGGACGAAGTCTGTAGGTCGCCTTCAAGGATTTTTTTCTACGCCAAGTAGCAATTAAAGCATGGTTACCGTTGCGTAAAACTTCGGGTACAACCAAACCTTCAAAATCTACAGGGCGAGTGTATTGGGGATATTCCAGCATACCTGTGCTAAAGGAATCTTCTTCTGCACTGGCAAGCTTACCCAAAACACCGGGGATAAAACGGCTAACTGCATCCATAATAATGAGCGCAGGCATTTCACCGCCGGTAAGCACATAATCACCAATGGAAAGCTTTTCATCAACCCAGTTAAAGATGCGTTCATCAAAGCCTTCGTAGTGACCACATACAAAGATTAAATCCTGACCGCTATGAGCGTACTCTTCCACAATGCTTTGCTTCAAAGTGCGACCGCCCGGACACATGGCAATAACACGAGCATTAGGCAACGCTTCTTTTGCCTTGCGAATTGCTGCTACCATAGGTTCCGGTTTTAAAACCATACCTGCACCGCCACCAAAAGGAGTATCATCCACAGTGCGATGCTTGTCTGTAGTGAATTCACGAGGATTAATGCAGCTTACTTCAATCAAGCCTTTATCAATACCACGTTTGATGATGCTGTGAGAAACAGCTTGCTCAATTTGTTCAGGAAATAATGTTATAAATAAAAACCTCATTCTTCATCAGTCCATTCCGGTAATTTTACCACAATGCGCTTTTCAGCAAGGTTGATTTCTTTAAAGTATTCTTTCAAAGCAGGTACCAAGATGTCTTTTGCGCCGGGAACAGCAATAATGTAAACGTCATTGCTACCGGTAGAAAGAGAATCTTTGAAAGTACCGATTTGTTTGCCTTCCAAGTCATAAACAGGAATACCAACAAGGTCAGCAACATAGAACTCGTCATCTTCCAATTCAGGCAAATCTTCTGCTTTAATGTAAATATTTTTATCACGCAAAAGCTCTGCTTCATTCATAGAAGTGATTTCTTTAGTGGTTACCAAAATCATACGTTTTTGGAAGCGTGCGTTTTTTACGGTTAATTTTTTGCCACCCTCTAACAGCAGATACTCTAAATCTAAAAATAAGTCCGGCTTTTCTGTTAAGGGCAGAATACGAATATCGCCCCGCACACCGTGCGGAGCGACAATTTTACCGATAATTATTTCTTTATCCATTATTCGCGGAAAGCAATAACTTTACCATCTTCGGTAACAATTTCAGCGCCCATAAGAGCGTCGATGTTGGTACCAATGGTGATTTCTACAGTGCGTTCCAAGGTACCATGACCAATTTCAGCACCAATAGCCAAATCTTCAGCACGTTTTAATTTTGCTTCAGCTTCAGCTTTTGCAGAAACTCGTTTATTTCTTTCTACTTCGATTTGTTCGCGCAAAGCCGGGAGCACGCTCAAATCGCTTGCTGCTTGATGCAGCGCTTTTTTAGCTTGGAATTCGAATTGTTCAAGATCCAATTCCATTTGTTTTATAGTATTTTGGAGATCTCCAATAATTTTCAACTTTAAGTCTTCGGTTACTTTAGCTTTAACTGCAACAGGAACTCTAACAAACATTTTATCCATTAGTTATACCATCCTTAATATTAGATAATTTCAACGATAACTTTAACGTTTTCGCGAGTTGCAACTGCCTTCATAACTGTTCTGATTGCTTTGGCAATTCGTCCTTGCTTGCCGATAACTTTACCCATATCTTCAGAAGCAACATGGAGGCGAAGCACCGTTGTTGTACCGGTAGTTTCCTCCTCCACGACTACTGCAGACGGATTACTTACAAGAGACTTGGCCATTACTTCTACCAATTCTTTCATGTAGGTCACGCCTCTCTAATTATTTTGCTTTGGAATCAGCGAATTGTTTCATTACGCCATTTTTGCTGAACAAGGATTTAACGGTATCGGTGGGTTGAGCACCTTTGTTCATCCAGTCAACTGCTTTATCAGCGTCGATTTTTACGTCAGCCGGTTGTTTAGTGGAGTCGTAGTAACCGATGCTTTCGATGAAACGACCATCACGCGGAGCGCGAGCGTCAGCAACAACAATACGATAGAAAGGAGCTTTTTTAGCGCCCATACGCATCAAACGGATTTTAACTGCCATGTTAAATTCACCTCCTTAACGAAATATCTCAATAGTTATTTTTTATTTAATGCATAAAGGGGAGTTTAAATCCACCTTTAGAAGCAAATTTAGCCATACCCTGCATTTTCTTCATCATTTTTTTACTTTCTTCGAAGTTTTTCAGCAGTTTGTTAACGTCTTGTACGCGCATGCCACAGCCTGCTGCGATACGTTTACGTCTGCTACCATTGATGATGTCAGGATTACGACGTTCTTTCGGAGTCATGGAACGGATGATTGCTTCGATGCGGTCGAATTCTCTTTCGTCCACATTAGCTTCTTTCAGCTTTTGGCTGATACCGCCCATACCAGGAATCAAGCCCAGGATGGTTTCCAAAGAACCTAATTTTTTTACTTGTTGCATTTGGTCAAGGAACTGTTCAAGAGTAAATTCATCTTTACGCAGTTTCTTTTCCATTTCCATAGCTTTAGCCAAGTCAGTGGTAGATTGAATTTTTTCTACCAAAGTCAGGATATCGCCCATGCCCAAGATACGGGATGCCATACGGTCGGGATGGAAAGGTTCCAATGCGTCGAGCTTTTCGCCCATACCAATCAATTTTACCGGTTTGCCGGTTACTGCTTTTACGGAAAGTACAGCACCACCACGAGCGTCGCCGTCCAGCTTGGTTACAATCAAGCCGTCAATGCCAAGTTCGTTGTTGAAGCTTTCAGCTACGGTTACTGCATCTTGACCGGTCATAGCATCGACTACCAGTAAGATTTCGTGCGGATTAACGGTGCCTTTAATTTCACGCAACTCGTTCATCAGCTCTTCGTTAATATGTAAACGACCTGCGGTATCGATAATAACAGTATCGCAAGCCAAAGAGTAAGCTTTGTCAATTGCTTGACGTGCAATTTCTACCGGGGAAACTTTATCACCCAAGGTAAATACAGGAACATTCAGTTGTTCACCCAAAACTTGTAATTGGGTAATCGCTGCCGGACGATAAACGTCGCCTGCTACCAACATAGGTTTTTTCTTTTTACGTTTCAAGTAGTTTGCCAATTTGCCGGCGGTAGTAGTTTTACCTGCACCTTGCAAACCAACCAACATAATTACTGTGGGAGGTTTGTCAGCTACAGTCAACTTGCTTTGAGAACCACCCAACAATTGAATCAATTCGTCATTAACGATTTTGATGATTTGTTGGTGCGGATTGAGGCTTTCGCTAACCTCTGCACCCAAGGCACGTTCTTTAACTTTGCCGATAAAATCCTTAACTACTTTGAAGTTTACGTCGGCTTCCAGTAAAGCCATACGCACTTCGCGTAAAGGCGCTTTTAAATCATCTTCGCTGATTTTGCCAGCACCACGGAACATCTTTATAGCATTCTGTAATCTTTCAGATAAACTTTCAAAAGCCATTTACTAACCTTACCTACTTTCGCCACACATTTCGTTTAAGATTTGGATGGCTTTTTCATTTTGCGGCTGTTTGCCAGCCAACAGTTTTATTACAGAGCGTAAACGCTCTTTATCAGCTTCATCACGAGCAAGAAGACCAAGCTTCTTTTCGTTCTTTTCCAGAGTTTGTTCAACGCGTTTCAGCAAATCGTGAACCGCTTGTCTAGAAACTCCAAGTTCTTCGCCGATTTCAGTCAAGGACAAATCATCGTAGAAGTAATATTTTAAGCATTGCTGCTGTTTTTCAGTTAACAGGCCGCCGTACATATCAAACAGTCTGCCCAGCCTCATTCTTTGCTCAAAATCTTGCTCTAACAATGTACTTTTCCTCACTCAAAATATCCGACTTTGACATTATACTGGAAAAGCTCTACTGTGTCAAGTATTTTTACTTGTCAGTTTCAAATAATGCTTCAACAAATTTTTCAGGCTCGAAGGGGCGGAAGTCCATAATACCTTCGCCTACACCAATCCATTTTACAGGCAAGCCAAGCTCTTCTTTAATAGCAATAACTACGCCGCCTTTAGCAGTACCATCAAGTTTAGTAAGCACTACGCCGGTAACATTGGCAGTTTCCATAAACACTTTAGCTTGGTTGATTGCATTTTGACCGGTAGTAGCATCCAGTACCAAGAAGGTTTCGTGGGGAGCTTCGGGGATTTCACGTTTAATGATGCGATGTACTTTTTCAAGTTCGTTCATTAAATTAGCTTTATTATGCAAACGACCTGCAGTATCAATGAAAAGAATATCTGCTTTACGAGCGATTGCTGCTTTCAAAGCGTCAAACACTACTGCTGCAGGGTCAGCGCCTTCTGCATGTTTGATAATGTCACAGCCTGCACGACCTGCCCAAATGGTAAGTTGTTCAGAAGCTGCCGCACGGAAGGTATCCGCACCCGCAATGACTACTTTCTTGCCCTGAGCTTTGAATTTGCCTGCAAGCTTTCCTACAGTAGTCGTCTTTCCTACACCATTTACTCCGATAACCATAACAACAGATGTCTTTTCTTCGAATTCGTAAGCTGTTTCGCCAACGTTCATCTGTTCCTTGATACTATCAATCAGAATCTGACGACATTCCATTGGTTCTTTAATGTGTTTTTCTTTTACTTTTGCTTTCAAATCATCCAGAATATTATAAGTAGCCTCTACACCAAGGTCTCCCATAATCAGGACTTCTTCCAGTTCTTCATAAAAATCATCGTCAATATTGGAAAACCCATGGAAAATACTATCAATTCCTGAAACAATAGTATTTCTTGTTTTTGTCAGCCCCGATACGAGACGTTTAAAAAAACCTTTCTTTTCCTCTGCCATATATTCCTCCTAATCATCTAATTCCTGTTCTAATAAATCCACAGAAACAAGTGTTGATACTCCTTTTTCCTGCATTGTGATACCGTATAAACGGTCAGCTAAGGTCATCGTACCTCTTCTATGTGTAATTACAATGAATTGTGTATGTTTGGTTAATTTGTGTAGATATTTTGCAAAACGAGTTACATTGGAATCATCCAACGCCGCTTCAATTTCATCCAACAAACAGAACGGAGATGGTTTTAAATTCTGAATTGCGAATAATAGAGAAATCGCTGTTAAAGCTTTTTCTCCACCAGACAACTGCATCATATTTTGCAATTTCTTTCCT
>CALCHC010000068.1 GCA_937901335.1 uncultured Phascolarctobacterium sp.
AGCGGTGACCTGCGTCAACCTGCAGCTTATGCTGGTTGCGTTGGCATTAAACCGACCTATGGTCGTGTATCCCGTTTGGGCTTGGCTGCATACGCTTCTTCCATGGACCAAATCGGTGCTGTTACTAAAGACGTAACTGACGCTGCTACCGTACTCAATGCTATCTGTGGTAAAGACTTCAGAGATTCCACTTCTTGGGAAGTAGAAACTCCGGACTTCACCAAAGCATTGGTTGCTGATGTTAAAGGTTTGCGTATTGGCGTTCCTGCTGAATATTTCGGCGAAAACGTTGACGCAAAAATCAAAGCTGAAGTTGAAAGAGCAATTGCTCAATATAAAGAAATGGGCGCTGAAATCGTAGAAGTTTCCATGCCCCACACTGCATATGCTGTAAAAGCTTTCTATGTAATCGCTAACGGCGAAGCTGGTGCAAACTTTGCACGTTTTGACGGCGTTCGTTATGGCTATCGCAACATGGAAGCACAAAGCGCTTCTTCTATGACTGCATTGAGCAGAACCGAAGGCTTCGGTGAAGAACTTAAACTTCGTTTGCTCTTTGGTACCCACGTATTGAGCAAAGGCTACTATGAAGACTACTATGTTCGTGCAATGAAAGTTCGTACCTTGATTTGCAACGACTTCAAAGCAGCTTTCGAAAAATGCGACGTTCTTTTGACTCCGACCACTCCTGTTTTGGCAGAAGCTTACAACACTGAAATGGACGCTTTCGCTAAATATGAATTGGACTTCACTACTGTTACCGCTAACTTGGCAGGTTTGCCCGCAATCACTGTTCCCTGTGGTTTCGTTGATGGTATGCCCGTTGGTATGCAATTGATTGGTAAAGTGCTCGATGAAGCAACCATTCTGAAAGCAGCTTATACCTTTGAACAAGCTACTGACTTCCATAAAGTTATGGCACCGTTAGGAGGTAACAAATAATGACTAAATATACTACCGTTATCGGCTTGGAAGTTCATGCTGAGCTGAAAACTAAATCTAAAGCATTCTGCACCTGCTCCGCAGAATTCACCAACGTACCTAACACCCATGTTTGCCCCGGCTGCTTGGGCTTGCCCGGTACTCTTCCTGTTTTGAACAAACAAGTTGTAGAATTTGCAATTCGTGCTGGTTTGGCAGTAAACTGCGAAATCCAAAAATACAACAAATTCGACCGTAAAAGCTACTTCTATCCTGATCTTTGCACCAACTACCAAATCTCCCAATTGGATAAACCCATCTGCTTGGCTGGTCACATCGACATTAACGTAGATGGCGAAGAAAAACGCATTGGCGTTACTCGTATCCATATGGAACAAGACGCTGGTAAACTTGTTCACAGTGGTGCAACCATCAGCACTTCTGACTTCTCCGCAGTTGACTACAACCGTGCAGGCGTAGCTCTTATCGAAATCGTTTCTGAACCTGATATGCGTAGTGCTGAAGAAGCTCGTGCGTACATGGAAAACCTGAAAGCAATCCTCGAATACACCGATGTTTGCGACTGCAAAATGCAAGAAGGTAGCCTTCGTTGCGACGCTAACGTTTCCATTATGCCCGAAGGTTCTACCGAATTCGGTACCCGCGTAGAAATTAAAAACCTTAACTCCTTCCGTGCTTTGGTTCGTGCAATCGAATACGAAGTTGAACGTCAAAAAGAAGTTCTTGCTGAAGGCGGCCGCCTGATTCAAGAAACCCGTACTTGGGATGATGCTAACGGCTGCACTCTTTCCATGCGTAACAAAGAAACCGCAGAAGACTATCGTTACTTCCCCGATGCTGACCTTGTTCCCGTTGTTATCGACGACGCTTGGATTGAACGTGTTCGTGCAGAATTGCCGGAACTCCCCGCTCAACGTCAAGCTCGCTTGATGGAACAACACGGCTTGCCCAAATACGACGCTTCCATCATCGTATCCACCAAAGCTATGGCTGAATACTTCGACGAAGCAGTTAAAACTGCTCAAGACGCTAAAGGCGTTGCTAACTGGTTGTTGGGCGATGTATCCGCATACCTGAACAACGAAGGCATCACCATTTCTGAATTCAAAGTAACTCCTGCTCATTTGGCAGAATTGGTTAACTTGACTAAAGAGGGTGTGC
>CALCHC010000069.1 GCA_937901335.1 uncultured Phascolarctobacterium sp.
TGGATATTGAAAACGATGATAGTGGAGAATTTTTTACTGGAAGAAGTGGTAATGAGCATAAACTGCGTTCCAGAATTTGGATTCAAGGTGCAATCAATGAAGATTGGACTTATACCGGTATGATTCAAAATGTGCAAGATTTTGACAATAATGCTGGTGAAGAAGATACCAAATTTAAACGTGCATATGTAGAAGGTAAAATAGGTGGTGTAAATGTACTTGCAGGCCGTTATAATGCTTTCCTTGTAAATGGTAACTTGTACGATGAACATGCTGACGGAATAGAATTAAGCTATGGCAAGGACGTTAAGCTTACTGCTTTTTATATGAAACCCACTGACCAAAATAGTGCTTTTGTTATTGCCGGTTATGGTGATGATTGGGATTCTCGTAATTTAGAATACGGTAAGGCATGGGGCGCAAAGGTTGATGCTAAGATTGGTGTAGTTGATGCAACTGTTGGGTATACCGTTTTTAAAGATGGTGTTGTTTCTTCGTATGATAGTGATGGTTACTATGATCAGTTCTTCGGTCATAAGGATAACAAAATTTGGAATGTTGGTGTAGCCTTTGATCTTGCAAAAGATTTGAAATTTACTGCCGATTATATGAAATCTAATATTGAGGGTATTTATTACGAAGAAGCTCCTTCTTTTGACGATGATGATGGCTATGTAATTGGTTTAAATTATAAGGGTGCTAAAGCAAATAAACCTGGTACTTATGGCGTTTATGCCAACTACTATGACCAAGCGCGTAGTACTGTAATTGCGCATACTATGAATGGCTTCTATGGTAATAATGGCTTTAAAGGTTATATGCTTGGTGCAAACTATACTTTTGCAAAAAATATTGTTGGTGCAATTGAATGGTATGACCTCGAAAGTAAAGGTTTAGCGGATTGGGGTATTTCCAAACAAGATATGGAAACCTTGTGGGCACAAGTGGTATTCACTTTCTAAACCCCTCAGTCAGCTATGCTGACAGCTCCCCTAAATGGGAGCCTTACAAAAAATAAACGGCTTCGCATATGCGGAGCCGTTTTCGTGTTTTTTAATCTTTTAAATTTTTTGCATCTTCCTGCGTAATTTTAATATAAGTATTACCCAGAGCGTAGGGTGCCAGTTCGTAAGGTTGGTAGATTAAGTAAACGGTTTTATTAGCGTCGATGTAGTAGCTATGGCTAACGCGATCAAGCATCCACGGGTCCATTAATGTGATGGGTTCAAAAATAGCATTATAAATTTTAAGCTCGCCATCATTAATTTTTTTGCTCAAGTTTTTCAGGGAAAGTTCAGGAACAAAATCCTTAAGGTTCACTAATTTACCGGTATGCTTATCAAAAACAATACCGCTTTTGTTATACATTCCGTGTGCGGCGTTTTTGTAGTACCAGGAAAATTCAAAGACCATGGAAAGATAATCGTCATCTTCGTGCATAACTTGGTAATCTACATTACCATAGATATAGTTGTGTTTTTCATAAACCTTTTTGTAAGCCTGCATCTGTTTAGAAATGAAGCGGTTAATCTCATTGCTGGCATCAGCATCTTCTACAGTAACGATGGGGTAGTTAAGTTTTAAATTATAATTTTCTTCGTTATTTTTAAGCACTGCCTTTTCAGCAAAAGCGGTTACGCTAAATGCTAATAAGCAAATTAAAATGCAAAGGATTTTTTTCATTGAGTATCGCTCCTTATGAGTTGTTAAAAATATTATATCAACTAACTGTGGAATATTGTAGTAAAAGTTTTTACAACTTTTCTCCAGTCTTTAAGATATAATTTTTATAGGGGATGTTTCATTAAAATTCAGCGTAAAAGCAGGATTTTTTTACAATATGAACGAATAATAACAGTTATAATTGTTGTTACGTAATTAAGGAGATGATTTTATGCCGTTCATTATTTTAACCGCAGTAATTAGTATTGGAGTTGCAATCTTTGCTATACAAAATGCAATGAGTGTACCCGTAAACTTTTTCATTTGGCATGGAGATGCGTCTCTCGTTTTGGTAATCTTAGGCAGCTTTTTAGCAGGTATTTTGGTAGCAACCTTCTACTTGCTGATGGTAAAAGCTCGTCATTTTTTGGCTACTAAGAAATTGGAAGACGAAATCTATAATTTAAAACGTGACAAAAAAACCTTAGAAGAACGCGTTAATATGTTGATGCATACTCAAATGATGCACGACCAAGCTGCTAAAAACAATGCTCAAAAGGCAAGTGCTGAAAATACAGAAGCAACTGCAGGTTAAGTGCAATGTTAGGTAAGCAGAAGATTTGGGATATACAAGAATATAATAGAGAAAAAGCTGGCTTTTATGCCGCAGAATTAGGAATTTCTTCTTTAGTAACAGGTATTTTGTTGGAGCGTGGCTTCAACGATGTTGATTCCATGCGTGAGTTTTTATATGGCAGCAAGGAACCCTTCCATAATCCTTTTTTGCTTAAGGGAATGGAAGCTACTGTTGCGCGTGTGGAAAAAGCTTTAGAAAATGGGGAGCAGATTACTGTTTATGGTGATTACGACGTGGATGGTATTACTGCGTCTTCCTTGCTTTACGTTTATTTAGAACGTAGAGGTGCTAAAGTTAATACATATATTCCTAAACGTAAGAGTGAGGGTTATGGCTTAAATGATGAAGCCTTAAAATCCATATTTGAAAATGGAACTACCCTCGTTATTACTGTTGACTGCGGTATCAGCGGTTTGCATGAAGTTGCTCAGGCTCCGGAAGGTCTTGATATTATTATTACTGACCATCACACTGTGCCTGTGGAATTACCTAATGCCTACGCCATCATCAATCCTAAACAGGAAGATTGCAGCTATCCTTTTAAAGATTTAAGTGGTGTTGGTGTGTCCTTTAAATTGTGCCAAGCCTTGGAACAAAGACGTACCGGTACTGGCGATTTTTGGGAAGAACTGACTGAATTGGCAGCTTTAGGCACTGTTGCAGATATTGTACCCTTGTTGGGTGAAAATAGAGAAATTGTACGCCGTGGCTTAAAAGCTATGGGAAGTACTTCTTTGGTTGGTTTACAAGCATTAATCAAAGCTAGTGGTTGTAATAGGGAAAGCGTTTCCTCTGAAAACATTGGCTTTATCTTAGCTCCGCGTCTTAATGCAGTTGGCCGTTTGGAACATGCCCAATCTGCCGTAGAGCTTTTGGTTACCAAGGATGTAGCGAAGGCAGAAGCCATTGCTGCAGATTTGAACAGGGAAAATGCTGTGCGCCAAGATATTAGTCGTAATATTATGGCTGAAGCAGAAGCGATGCTTGCGAAAGAAGAACATATTGATACTGCTATTATCCTTGCATCCGAAGGCTGGCACCAAGGCGTAGTTGGTATTGTTGCTTCTCGTTTGGTAGATAAGTATCATCTGCCCACAATTTTGATTAGTATTAACGATGGTATGGCAAAAGGCAGTTGTCGCAGTATTCCTGCTCTCAACTTGTACGAAGCCATTGCTGCCGAAAGTGATATACTTACTCAATTTGGTGGACACCACCAAGCTGCAGGTTTAACCTTGCCTGCAGATAAGGTTGAGGAATTTACAAGACGCTTTAAGGCTTACGTGCGCGAGCATTTAAAATCTGAAGATTACATTCCTCGTCAAACAGTGGATTGCCTTTTGGGCGATCACGGTTCTATTACTGTGCGTGATTTGGAAGAGCTGTCTTTGCTGGAACCTTTTGGTTGTGGCAATGCAAACCCTGTGTTTGCCTTTAAAAATGCGCTCTTACATAATCATCGCTCCATTGGTCGCGATAGAACTCATTTGCAGTTTACTGTAGATAAGGGCGATTACTCGTATAAAACTTTGATGTGGAATAAGGCAGAGCTTTTACCGCTGCTGTGCGAAAACATGGTTGCAGATATTGCCTTTATGCCTCGCATCAACGTGTGGAACAATGAAACTTCTGTACAGCTTCACGCAGTGAACATTCATCAAAAGTGGAGTGTGTGCGACCTGCGCCAAAGTAATGATCACAAGGATAGATTGTTAAAAGGCTTTGTGCGTGTTGCCGACAAGGTAGTAGTTTATGTAAATGATAAAATTGCCTACAAAGGTTATTATGAGCCTGAATATATGGAAATTTTGAATTACGGCGAACCTGCTACTGCTTCTAAGGTAGTGTTGTACGATTTGCCGGAGCAACCCATTAGAAAACTCTTTAAGCAGCTGCGCAAAGATAAGGTTGATAATATCATCCTTTTGTACAACGGTAGCGATAGGCACGCACTGGAAAAACGCTTGCAATTAAGCCATCCTCAAAGGGAACAAATGGCGGTTGCTTATAAAAATGTTATGGAATGCCTTGCAAAAGGCAGCATAGATAAACAATCCTTGATGGAGCAAGTAGGGGAAAGCGTTTCTGAAAACGCCTTGCTCATTATGGAAGAACTTGGCTTTATAAACTTAGAAGCTGGTTTAGTAGCTAAGGGAGTTATTAAAAAGAGCAGTTTGGACGATTCACCTTTGTATCGTTCCTTGCAACAACAAAGACAGCAGCTGATGAGCTGTTACTTAGATAATTTGCGCTTGTCCCAACACGATTTATTGCGTTGTTGATAAGCAGGAGAGATGGGAGTGGGGCATATGCCTAACACAAGTGACATTGTAACAATTGAAGAATTTTTTGAGCAAGCCAAAGGCTATTTGAACGATAAACAACTTGAGTTCGTACGTAGCGCTTATATTTTGGCGGCGGATGCTCATAAGGAGCAACGTCGTAAATCCGGCGAACCGTACATTATTCATCCCATTGGCGTTGCCAGCATTTTGGCAAGCCTGCAAATGGATGAATATACTTTGGCTGCTGCTTTCTTGCACGATGTTGTAGAAGATACTGAATATACTTTTGACGATATTCGTAATATCTTTGGTATTGTTGTTGCAAATCTTGTAGATGGTGTTACCAAATTGGGTAAGATTGCCTATATTTCTAAAGAAGACCGTCAAATCGAAAACTATCGTAAAATGTTCTTGGCTATGGCTCGTGATATTCGCGTAGTTTTGATTAAATTGGCGGATAGATTGCATAATATGCGCACCATGAAATTTATGCCTGCCCATAAGCAACAATCCATTTCTCGCGAAACTTTGGAAATTTACGCACCTTTGGCACATCGTTTAGGTATCCATACCATTAAATGGGAACTGGAAGATTTGGCTTTCCGTTATATGGAACCTGATATTTACTATAACTTGGTAGAACAAGTTAAAACTAAACGTCGTGAACGTGAGGCTATGATTTTTGAAGCTATGGACGAAATGCGCGATAGCTTGGAAAAAGCTAACATCAAGTGCGAAATTCAAGGCAGACCTAAAAACTTCTACAGCATTCATAAAAAAATGCTGCGAGACCATAAAGAACTGAATGAAATTTATGACCTTTTGGCAATTCGTGTATTGGTTGATTCCGTGAAGGATTGTTATGGTACTTTGGGTATCGTGCATAGTATGTGGCGTCCTATTCCCGGTCGCTTTAAAGACTATGTAGCAGTGCCTAAGTCCAATATGTACCAATCCCTTCATACAACCGTACTTTCTGCCGGCGGTCAACCTTTGGAAATTCAAATTCGTACCTTTGAAATGCACCGTATTAGTGAATATGGTATCGCTGCTCACTGGCGTTATAAAGAAAGTGGTGGCAGTAAACCTGCTACTGGCGGCGACAAAGGCTTTGATGCAAAACTTTCTTGGGTACGCCAACTTCTTGAATGGCACCAAGATATGAATGATTCCAGTGACTTCGTTAACGCAGTTAAGATGGATATCTTCGCAGATGAAGTGTTCGTCTTTACCCCGCGCGGTGACGTTATTGATTTGCCTGTAGGTTGCTGTCCCATTGACTTTGCGTACCGCATCCATACTGACGTAGGTAACCGTTGCGTTGGTGCAAAGGTTAACGGTCGTATTGTGCCTTTGGACCATAAATTGAACAATGGCGATATCGTAGAAGTTATTACTTCCAAACAAGCCAATGGTCCTAGCCGTGACTGGATTAACATCGTTGGCGCTTCTGATACTCGCAACAAGATTAAAGGCTGGTTCAAGAAAGAACGTCGCGAAGAAAACATCATCAAAGGTCGCGAAATGCTGGATAAGGAAGCAAAACGTTTGGGCTATGAACCTAAAACCTTTGCTAGTCCTGATAAATTAAAAGAAGTAGGCGCTCGTCTGCGTATTAATTCTGACGAAGATTTGTTAGCTACTTTAGGCTATGGCGGCGTTACTTTAAATAGCGTCATTTCTAAATTAGTTGATATCTATAAAAAAGAGCAAAAGCTTAACACTACCAAAGACATTTCTGAAATGTTGGCAGAACTTAAACCTCGCAAGACCAAGGCTAAAGGAAGCCATGGCATTCTTGTTAAAGGCGAAGATGGTATTATGGTTAAGCTTGCTCGCTGCTGTAATCCCATTCCCGGTGACGCAATTGTAGGTTACATTACTCGTGGTAGCGGTGTAGCTGTTCACCGTGCAGATTGCCCCAATGTACTTAGCAATAATCCTGAAGAACAAAGTCGTTTGATTGATGTTGCTTGGGATATTAGCCTTGATTCTGTTTATAAGGTTAATATCTTCGTTACTGCTAATGACAGGGCAAATTTGGTAGGCGATATTCTGACTATTACCAGTGAATCCAAGCTGAACATTTTCTCTATGAACTGTAAGGCTGATAAAAATAAACTGGCAACCATGGAATTTGGTATTGATATTACTAGCTTGGACCAATTGGAATATGTTATGAACCGCATTCGTCGTTTGAAAGGCGTTTATAGCGTTGAACGTATTGTTTCTGGTCGTGGAGGATCTAAATGAGAGCTGTAGTACAGCGTGTTGATAAGGCTGATGTTACCGTTGACGGTCAAGTTACCGGTAGCGTTAAAAAAGGTTTGTTGGTTCTTTTAGGTGTTGCTGATGGTGACACCGAAAAAGACTTGCAATATATGGTTGATAAGGTAACAGGCTTGCGCATTTTCGAAGATGATGCAGACAAGATGAACCTTTCTGTAAAAGATGTTGGCGGTGAACTTTTGGTGGTTTCCCAATTTACCTTGTGCGGTGATGCACGTAAGGGTAAACGACCTTCCTTCGATAAGGCTGCGAAACCTGAGCTTGCCAATGCTTATTACGAAAAATTTGTAGAAATGTGTAGAGCGCAAGGTTTACACGTTGAAACTGGCGTGTTCCGTGCGCATATGTTAGTGGGACTGGTCAATAATGGACCTGTTACCATTCTTTTAGACAGTACTAAGTTATTTTAGGAGGAACTATGAAAATTTACAGATTAGAAGTAGGCATGCTTGCTACTAACTGCTATATTGCTATGAACGAAGAACTTAAAGAAGGTGTAATCGTTGACCCCGGTGGTGACGCAGCTCGCATTATGAGCCTCGTTGACGAATTGGGCATTAAGGTAGCAGCTATCTTTGTAACCCATGGTCACAGTGACCACATTGGTGCTTTGAGTGAAGTACGTAAAGCTACCGGTGCTCCTGTTTATGTTAGCGAAGAAGACGCTGATATGCTGACTAAAGCTGACCGCAACCTTTCCGTGTATATGGCATATTCCATTGAATGTGCTCCGGCAGAACACTTCTTCAAAGACGGCGAAGACGTAACTATTGCGGGTATGACCTTCAAAGTTTACGCAACTCCCGGTCACACCAAAGGTGGCGTTTGCCTCCATGTTGAAGACCTGGTTTTCTGCGGTGACACCGTATTCTGCGAATCCATCGGTCGTACTGACTTCCCCGGTGGTAGCTACAAACAAATCATTGATTCTATCAAAACCAAAATTTTAGTATTAGATGGCGAAACCAGACTGCTTCCCGGTCATGGTCCCGCAACTACTGTAGAATGGGAGCGTAAGAGAAATCCGTTTCTTCAATAATCATGTTTAAGTATTGGCCAATAATCAGGAAAAGTACAATCTTCAAATTGAGTGTGGCTGCAGCTGTTTCATTCGTTATGTATAGTCTGGCTGTAGTATTGTTACCTATTTTCTTAGCAATATTTTTAGCCTTTGCGTTGTATCCCTTGGCTAATACCATTGGTAAGGTTAAAGTGGGGCAGGGGACAATTCATCTGTCCCGTGTGGTAGCAATTATTTTAGCTTTCTTCACCCTCGGCTTCGTAGTTTTGATAGGCGTAGGGTTTGTTTTGCTGCCTTTATTCGGTGAAATAAACTCCCTCTTGGTAAAGATGCCTGATGTTTTACGTGCTAATAAGAGTGGTATTGAAGAAATCTTGCAGAACCCCAGTGCTTTCCCTGTATTGCCGTCAAGCTTTGGCATGCTTTTAGATGATATCGTTAGTTGGGCAATGGGCTTCGTTGCCGGCATTGCTCGTAACTTGTTGACTTCCAGTATGGATATTGCTAAGAACCTTATCGGTTTGGCAATCGTTCCGTTTCTTGCGTTCTATTTTGTTAAAGATTGGCGCGAACTGCGTTTAATGCTCATTAGCTCCTTTAGCTATGACATTCAACCTCGCGCAGCTCATATCATTGACGAAATTGGTAGAACTTTAAGTGCTTACATCCAAGGTTTGGGCAAACTGAGCCTTATCGCCGGCTTCTGTATTACCATTGGTACTGCCTGCCTTGGTCTGGAGTTCCCCTACGTTTTAGGTTTCCTTGCACTTTTTGCAGAGACAATACCTGTAGTAGGTCCTATTATTGGCGCTGTACCTGCAATTTTTATTGCCTATGGTCAATCTTCAACAGATGCTTTCCATGTGGCACTGTTTTATTTAATCTTCTATCAAATTGATGCTAACTTTATTATGCCTAAAATTATGGGCAAGCAAATTGATTTGCACCCTGTTATTTTAATCATCAGTCTTTTGATTGGCGCAAAAATGTTTGGTATCGTTGGTATGCTTTTTGCGGTTCCCGTGGCGGCGGTTTATCGCGTGCTGTATAAAGAACTGTGGCACGAAGGAGAAGGTGAAGAAGCAAAATGAAAACTTATTCTTTAGTGCATAATTTAGAATTTGATTTAACGCGGTCTGTTCCAGATATGGCCGCGTTATTTGCATATAGTCCTGCCGATGAGGGGGATGTAATTTTAAGGGTAGACTTCCAAAACGGAAGCTTTGTTGCCATTTTGGAAAAGGATGGCGAGTTTTGGAAGAGCGCTCCCGTTTCCTGCGATGAGCTTGTAAGTGGAGAAGTAAGCCGCTGCGTGAAGCTTGCTGTTTTAGATGTGTTTACCCAAATGACAGGACAGGCAGTGGAATTACCTTGGGGTATTTTAACTGGCGTACGTCCCGGTAAACTTGCACATAAGCTTGTGGATAGCGGTACTGCTTTTGCAATGCTTCCTAACCATCTACAAGAAAAATATTTGCTCCCAGTTGAGCAAGCAGAGCTTTTAACTAACATCTGTAAGCTCCAAAAACAGCTTGTTCCTGATGAAAAGAAAGAGGCTGGCATTTACATTGGCATTCCCTTTTGTCCCAGTAAATGTTCTTATTGTTCATTCCCTTCTGGAATTGTTCCTAAAGATGAAGAAAGTCAGCAAAACTTTTTAAATTTCATTGAACAAGATATAAAAAATGTGGTAAAATTACTAGGTGTGCAAAATTTAAATGTAACTTCTTTATACATTGGTGGTGGTACTCCCACCAGTTTAAACGAGAAGGTTTTTGCGAGACTTTTACAAATGGCGGCGGACAATTTATTGTTGCCTTCCATTCGTGAATTTACAGTGGAAGCTGGCAGACCGGACTGCTTTAGTCAAGGTAAGCTTGCTGCTATGGAAGCAGTTGGTGTTAACCGTATTAGCGTTAATCCCCAAACCTTCCACGATAAAACTTTAAAGCTCATTGGTCGCGCTCATACCATTGCAGATTTCTACAAGGCTTATGAAATGACAACCAAGAGTAATATTCCCGTAATCAATACGGATTTAATTATCGGCCTACCCGGTGAAACTGAGGAAGACATTGCGTATTCCCTGCAAAAAGCTGCGGAGCTGAAGCCACACAACCTTACAGTACACACTTTAACCTTGAAGCGAGATTCCGCACTCTTCGGTTCGCAAATAGGTTTGCCTGCAGAAAGTGCGGCAAGAATGGTGCGTAGGGGACAAGAAGTGGCGGCGGAGATGGGGATGCATCCCTATTATTTGTACCGTCAACATTATATGTTGGGACACCTTGCTAACATTGGTTATGCGCTTCCGGGAACGGAAAGCATCTACAATGTGCAAATGATGGAAGAACGCCACACCGTAATTGGCATTGGACCTTCTTCCGCTACCAAGTTGCCTCACGCAGACGGTCATCACATCTCCCGTTTGAGTATGCCAAAAAATATATTCACATATACAAGTAATATCCAGCAGCTTGGCGAAAAGCGAATGTTGCTGTTTAAAGAATAGGAGGAATCAGCATGCTGACTACGGCACCGAGAGGTACTAAAGACATCATGCCTGCAGATGTTGCAGCGTGGCGTTACCTTGAAGATACCATGCGCAAAGTTTGCGCTCAGTATGGCTACAAAGAAATTAGAACTCCCGTGTTTGAACACACTGAGCTGTTCTTGCGTGGCATTGGTGAAACTACCGACGTTGTAGAAAAGGAAATGTACACTTTTACCGACCGTGGTGAAAGAAGCCTTACCTTGCGTCCGGAAAACACCGCTTCCGCAGTTCGTGCTTACATCGAGCATAAACTTTACGCAGAACCTGCTCCCACTAAATTGTTCTACATTGGACCTATGTTCCGTTATGACCGTCCCCAAGCTGGTCGTTACCGTCAATTCCATCAATTCGGTATCGAAGCATTGGGCATTCAAGGTCCTAACATTGATGCAGAAATTATCTTGTTGGCAGTACAAATTCTTCAAAACCTTGGTTTGAAAGATTTGAAACTGAAAATTAACTCTGTAGGCTGCCCCAAATGCAGACCTAGCCACAGAGAAAAATTGCAAGAGTTCTTCAAACCTAACTTTGATGAACTGTGCAAAGACTGCCAATCCCGTTATGATAGAAATCCCTTACGTTTGCTTGACTGCAAAAATCCTAAATGCCAAGAACTTGGCGTAGGTGCTCCCAGTTTGGAAGAATGCCTGTGTGATGAATGTAAAGCTCACTTTGACGGTTTGAAAGAACTGCTCACTGCAGCTGGCGTTGATTACGTGGTTGACCACAACTTGGTTCGCGGTCTTGACTACTATACAAAAACTGCTTTCGAAATCCAATACAGCCCCCTTGGCGCTCAAAGCGCAGTATGCGGCGGCGGTCGTTACGACGGCTTGATTGAAGAAGTAGGTGGCCCTGCAACTCCTGGTATTGGTTTTGCAATGGGTATGGAACGTGTACTCTTAGCTTTGGAAAGCCAAAACTTGTTACCGGCAGCAGACGATTCCATGGATGTTTTCGTAGTTTGCCCCAAACAAGATAACTTTACCGTAGCTTTCAAAACTGCTATTGAATTGCGTCGTGCAGGCTTCAAAGTTGATTATGACTTCCAAGGTCGCAGCATGAAAGCGCAAATGAAAGCAGCAAACAGAGTACAAGCAAAATACGTGTTAATTTTCGGCGAGGATGAAGTTGCCCGCGGACAAGTTGTTCTCCGCAATATGGCTAACAGCGAGCAAAACGAAATCGCCATCAGTGATATACTCACTAAATTACAAACAGAGGTGTAAGATTATGATTAATGCAAAACGTAGCCATAACTGTGGCGTAGTTGGCAAAGAATTGGCTGGCCAACAAGTTGTATTGTGTGGTTGGGTAGCAAAACGCCGTGACCACGGTGGATTGATTTTCGTTGACTTGCGTGACCGTAGCGGTATCGTGCAAGTAGTTGTTGACCCTGAAACTGCAGGCGAAAGCTTCAAAGTTGCAGAAGACATCCGTGGTGAATATGTAGTTAAAGTAGCTGGTAAAGTTGCTATGCGTGACGCTGCTACTGTAAACGCTAACATCGCTACCGGTGAAATCGAAATTATGGCAGAAGAAATCGAAGTATTGAACGCTGCTAAAACCCCGCCGTTCTACATTGCAGACGGTATCGATACCGATGAAAACCTGCGCTTGAAATATCGTTACTTGGATCTCCGTCGTCCGGAAATGCAACGTAACATCATTCTCCGTCATAAAGTAACCAAATTGATGCGTGACTATCTGGATACCAGAAACTTCCTCGAAATCGAAACTCCGATGCTCACCAAATCCACTCCGGAAGGCGCTCGTGACTATTTGGTTCCCAGCCGTGTAAACCCCGGCAAGTTCTATGCACTTCCCCAATCTCCGCAAATCTTCAAACAATTGTTGATGGTTTCCGGTATGGAAAGATACTTCCAAATCGCACGTTGCTTCCGTGACGAAGACCTTCGTGCTGATCGTCAACCTGAATTCACCCAATTGGACATGGAAATGTCCTTCATGGAAATGGATGAAATCCTCGAATTGATGGAAGGCCTCATCGCTTACATCTTCGAAGGCGCTCTTGGCAAAAAAATCGAAACTCCGTTCCAACGTTTGACTTGGGATGAAGCTATGGATCGTTATGGCAGCGACAAACCGGACCTCCGTTTCGGTATGGAACTCATCAACATGGTTGACGCTGTTAAAGATTCCGACTTCAAAGTATTTAACCAAGTTATCGAAAACGGTGGCGTAGTTAAAGCTATTAACGTAAAAGGCTATGCTAACATTCCTCGTCGTGAATGTGACGCATTGGTTGACTTCGTTGGCATTTACGGTGCAAAAGGCTTGGCTTGGATGCAAATTCAAGAAGACGGCAGCGTAAAATCCCCGATTGCTAAATTCTTCAGCGAAGCACATATGGCTAACATCCTTGCAACTGCACAAGCAGAAGCAGGCGACTTGATTATGTTCATCGCTGACAAACCGGCAGTAGTTGCTCAAGCTTTGGGCGCTCTCCGTATCGAAATGGCAAAACGCCGCAACCTCATCGATCCCGATGCTTTGGCATTCGCTTGGGTTGTTGACTTCCCGATGTTCGAATACGACGAAGAAGAAAAACGTTATGTTGCAATGCACCATCCGTTCACTTCTCCCCGCGACGAAGACTTGGCTCTCCTCGCAACCGATCCGGGCAAAGTATATGCAAAAGCATATGACATGGTACTCAACGGTACCGAAATCGGCGGCGGTTCCATCCGTATCCATCGTCGTGACGTACAAAAACAAATCTTCTCTGCTATCGGCTTGTCCGACGAAGAAGCTCAAGAAAAATTCGGCTTCATGATGAACGCATTCGAATACGGTGCTCCTCCGCATGGCGGCTTGGCATTCGGTCTCGACCGTTTGATCATGATTATGGCTCAACGCGATTCTATCCGCGACGTAATTGCTTTCCCGAAAACTCAATCTGCAGCTTGCGTAATGACCCAAGCTCCTAACGATGTTGACGACAAACAATTGCGTGAACTCCATATCCGTCCGTCCTTGGCTCTTAAAAAAGAAAAAGAAGCAGGCAAATAATAATAAACAAAAAAATAGAAAGGAAGCGTTGAAAAACGCTTCCTTTTTTGCTATTATAGAGGTGTGAAAAACAGGCTACAGCCTAACACATTGAATTTAATTATTACCCTGCGATGTTCGTTACATTGCTCCACAGGTTTTGAGCCAACACTCTGACCTAGGGAGCCTGATACTCCGCTTACCAAAATCAAGCCTCCTTTGAGTGGACCCTTGCGGTAAGAGGGAAGGCACCCACCTGCACATGCAGGTTCAAAACATGGAGCGGGACGGCATTGTGGGGCATAATACTTTATAGAGGTAATTTATGGATTTATCAAGAGTTGCTTACGTTATTGGACAAGAGAATATCGAAAAACTACAAGCTGCCCACGTGGCAGTTGTTGGTTTGGGCGGTGTAGGCAGCTACATTGCAGAAGCTCTTGCCCGCAGTGGAGTAGGGGCGTTGACCTTAGTTGACGCTGACGAAGTAGCTCCTAGTAATATTAATCGTCAGCTTCCTGCTTTGGAAAGTACTATGGGTAGGCTCAAGACGGAAGTTATTGCAGAACGTATCGCTCAAATAAATCCTGACTGTAAAATAACACTACGCAGTGAATTTTATGAACCTGGCGATTTTGAAAAGTTTTTCCCTACGCAGTTAGACTTCGTGGCAGATGCCATTGATTCTACAGCATCTAAAATAGATTTATTGGTAGAGTGTCACCGCCGCCAAATACCGGTGATTTCTTCCATGGGTACAGGTAACAAGCTTGACCCAAGCACCCTGCAAGTTGCAGATATTAGTAAGACTCACACTTGCCCCTTGGCAAAGAGCGTGCGTAAACGTTTGCGCATGGCAGGCATTGATAAGGGCGTAGCAGTGGTCTTTTCAACAGAAAATCCTGTGTACGCAAGTAAGGAAGCAGTACCTGGAAGTTTGGTCTTCGTTCCTGCAGGCGCAGGTCTTTTGATTGCTTCCCACATTGTCCGCAAGATTATTGGAGTATAGATTATGGATAGCTTATTTAGTTTTGGTTATGAACAGAAAAAGCCTTTGGCCGACAGAATGCGCCCTGAAAAATTAAGCGACTTCGTCGGTCAGGAAAAGGCTGTAGGTGTAGGTAGTCCATTACGCCGCATGATTGAGCGCGATATGCTCCAATCCGTACTTTTTTACGGACCTCCGGGAACAGGCAAGACAACTCTTGCAACCGTAATCGCTAATGTTACCGGCAACCAGTTTGTTTCCATCAACGCTGTTTCTTCCGGTGTACCGGAGCTTCGTAAGCTGATTAGCAAAGCTCAAGAACTGCAACGTAGTGGTATGGGCAGAACCATCGTGTTCATCGACGAAATTCATCGTTTCAACAAAGCGCAACAAGATGTTCTTCTGCCTTACGTAGAAAATGGTACCATCGTACTCATTGGTGCTACTACTGAAAATCCCTTCTTTGAAATAAACTCTCCCTTGCTTTCCAGAATGAAAGTAATTCGTTTGGAAAAGCTTACTTCAAAGCATATGGAGCAAATCATTTTACGTGCTATCCAAGATGCTGACCGTGGTTTTGGTGGCAGCTTTACTATTGAGCAAGATGCATTACAAATCCTGGCTGATTTCAGTGCAGGCGATGCTCGTAGTGCACTCAATATGCTTGAGCAAGCGGAGTTTATGCTTCCTGAAGATGGCGAGCGTAAAATTACCGTAGAAGTTTTGCGTAGCGTAATTGGTACTGCCATGCAACGTTACGATAAAAAAGGCGACCAGCATTATGACATTGTAAGTGCGTTTATCAAGAGCATGCGCGGAAGCGACGCGGATGCGGCGCTGCACTACCTTGCCCGTATGATTGAAGGCGGTGAAGACTTACGCTTCATCGCTCGTCGTATTGTAATATGTGCTGCAGAAGATGTAGGCCTTGCAGATCCGCAAGCGCTTGTAGTTGCTAACGCTGCTGCTCAAGCTGCAGATTTCGTAGGTTGGCCTGAAGCACAAATTCCTTTGGCAGAAGCTGTGTGCTACATTGCCAACGCTCCTAAGAGTAACGCTTCTTATATGGGTATTGCCAACGCTCGTGCTGATGTGCGTAATAAAAACTGCGGTAATGTTCCTAAACATTTGCGTGATGCTCATTATCCCGGTGCCAAAGCTCTTGGTCACGGTATTGACTACAAGTACCCTCACAACTACGGCGGTTGGGTACAGCAACAATACTTGCCCGACGAATTGGTAGGTACAAAATACTACGTGCCTAGTGGTAACGGTGAAGATACAGGTAGAAAACAAAAATAAAGATTGATATGCGAAAGCCCCGTTCATTGTGAACGGGGCTTGTTTATTTAGGGATTATGTGAATATATCGCAGGCGACTTGCCTGCTTCAGTAATGTGGGGCGTTAAGAACATGATTACTTCTGTTTTGGCTTTACGTTTGCTACGGTTCTTGAACAGTTCTCCAAAGATGGGAATATTAGAGAGCAGGGGAACCTTTTGCAAACTTTTCATTTCTTCTTCATTTATCAGTCCGCCAATGACAAGAGTTTCACCACTTAACATACGCACGTTAGTATCAGCAGTGCGGCTTGTAATGCGGTAGTTTTTCATTTCGCTGACGAGGGATGGCGTGCTAACTTCCGTATGGACAGAAGCTGTTACCATCTTGCCATCTTTACTTACGATTGGAGTAAAGGCAAGCTTAATACCTGCATCGATGTACTCCGTAGTAGTGTAACTACCAGTGCTGTTGTGCTTTTCAGTTTGTACTGGGATGTGGTCACCAATAAAGATGCTTGCTTCCTTGCCGGGAATGGTGATGATACTAGGAGTTGCTAGTATCTTTGCTTTACCTTTAGCAATTAGAGCATTAAGTGTTGCATTGAATTTAAAGGAATAGCCTCGCCAAAATTTAAAGTTACCACCAAAATTATTACTACTGTTATTTTCATCGTAGCTGTTATTATTTTGGTGGTCTTCGTTTTGGGGAATTTTGTCCCAATTCCAATTGAGGCCTAAGTTTTTACTATCTTCCTTACTTAGGGCAATAACTTTGGCTTCCAAGGTTACTTGCTTTGTTGGCACGTCAAGAACGCTAATTGCTTTTTGCAAGCGTAATCCATCACTTGTACTTCCTTTGAACAAGATTGCGTTGGTAATAGTGTCAACAGCTAACTTGTCACTTCCAAAAATGTTTTGCAAGGCTTTCTTTAGCTCATGGGCGTAAGCGTAGTTAAGCTTTACAATCAGCAAATCATCCTTCTTTTTAGAGGAAATCTGCTCATTTGAGATTAAAGTGATGTCATTTTGGTTGTAAAAATTAGAAACTTTTGGAGCTTTAAATGGATTTCGTTCCAAATTTTGTGTGGACTTAGTTGAAACGATAACTTCTTGTTGCGCAAGCTCCTTAGCAAAAATGCTACTTGTGTTTAAAAACAGAAGCGCTACAAGAAGGGTACTGCTTAATTTTTTAGAAGTGGTACTGCTCAAAACATGGGTGTTCTTCATAGAATCTACCTCTTTCTTAAAATTAAACTACTCCTACATTTTAAAAGGTTTCTGTGCGTATTGCAAGAATTGTAAGAAAATAATAAAAATTATAACGTATTTCTTGCACTTGTGTTAAAATGAACTTAACTTAATAAAAAGGAGGTATGAAGTCCTGTGAAGCTAAGCAGATTGGCAGTACAAAATGTTTTTAGCAGTAATTTATCAGGAGAAGTACAAGCAGTAAAATTTATTAATGAATTATTAGGGCTGGCAGTTAAGAAAAATGCCAGCGACATCCACATCGAACCATTGGAAGAAGTGACTCGCGTTCGACTACGCATCGACGGTTTGCTTTGTAATGTGGTGGAAGTACTACGCTCAAACCATAGTGCCATTGTCTCACGTATTAAGATTATTTGTGGCATGGACATTGCGGAAAAGCGTTTGCCCCAAGATGGACGCGTGGAAGTTGAAGTTAGTGGTAGTAAGATCGATTTGAGAGTATCTACCTTACCAGTCATCAACGGTGAGAAAGTTGTCATACGCCTTTTGGAAAAGAGCCAAAAGCTTTTACAACTGGAAGCTTTGAATTTTTCAGAAAGTAACTTTAAAATTTACAAGCAGCTTATCAACTCACCCCATGGAATCATTCTTTTGACTGGTCCAACAGGTAGTGGTAAATCTACAACCTTATACGCTACTTTACAAGAACTGAATGACGAAACTAAGAACATCATCACCATTGAAGACCCTGTGGAACGAACTATTGAAAGTATCAATCAGATTGCGGTAAATAATAAAGCTGGCTTGACCTTTGCTACAGGTTTGCGCTCTATCGTAAGACAAGACCCTAACATTATTATGGTAGGTGAAATTCGGGATGGGGAGACTGCGAAGATTGCAGTTCAGGCAGCTTTGACAGGTCATCTTGTTTTTAGCACCTTACATACCAACAATGCCATAGGTGCTGTAACAAGGCTTCTTGATATTGGTATTGAGCCTTTTCTTCTGGCTGCTGCTTTGCGTTGTGTGGTAGCGCAGCGTTTGGTGCGAACCATTTGCCCATATTGCGAAGATGGCTGTGATGAGTGCAACCATACTGGCTATAAAGGGCGTATTGCTGTACATGAGGTTTTAGAGATAACACCTAAGCTTCAAAATATGATTACTCATGGTGCAGAAGAAAGTGTGCTTTTAGAAGCTGCAAGGCAAAATGGCTTCACTACTCTTAAAGAAGATTGCCTTAATAAAGTTCAAGCAGGGCAGACTACCTTAGAAGAATATTATAAGGTGGCTTCCGGGGTGGTGTAAGATGGAACTATTAGAGGATTTATTAGAAGAAGCGCGCAAGTTAAACGCTTCTGATTTACATATAACGGCTAACCAAAGTGTTAGCCTGCGGATTGACGGCAAGCTCCGCAAGACGAAGCTGCTTATAACAAAAGAGCAGGTCTTGAAAATGCTTGCCTACATTTTAAATGAAGAGCAGCTTCAAAATTTAGAAGCTAACGGTGAATTAGACTGTGCCTTTATGGACGGCAAGGGATTGCCTTACAGAGTGAACGTTGCCAAAAGTGATGGGCAGTATCTTTTAGTGATGCGTATTATAAAATTGGAGATTCCTTCCTGTGAGGAACTACTCTTACCGGAAACGATACAAACCTTGGCAAATTTAAAACAAGGTCTTGTTTTGGTGTGCGGTGCTACAGGTTCAGGTAAGAGTACTACATTGGCAGCGCTTATTGAAAAAATAAACCGCGAACGTAAATTGCATATAGTAACCTTAGAAGACCCAATCGAATATAGA
>CALCHC010000070.1 GCA_937901335.1 uncultured Phascolarctobacterium sp.
GCTTTAGTGCTCATTCTTCTTGTGGTTTGTTTAAGTGGTTGCGGTGGAATCAAGCCTGCACAAAAAAATAGCGGCGAGATAATTTACAGCGTAACTGATGCCACAGGGCAGAAGCTTTCCTTTTATGAGAAGCCTCAACGTATTATCAGTATGAATGTTTCTGTTGACGAAATCCTTTTAGATTTAGTTGATAGTAAGCGCATTGCAGCACTAACTTATTTTGCTGATGACCCTAGTATTTGCAGTGCAGGGGAGAAAGTGAAACAAGTTAAGGAACGTGTGCAAGGCTCTAATATTGAATGGATTGTTGCTTTGCAACCTGACTTAGTTATTATTCCTGACTACGCAATGAATATGATTAAGGCCTTGCGTGCTGCAGGAATTAGAGTGTATGTGTGCACCACTCCCGATAATATGGATGATATTTTTAAATTTATCATTGATACGGGCAAGGCAGTAGGCGACCAAGAAGCTGGTGAAGCACTTGTAGCCAAACTGAAAGGTGACTTAAATAAAATTCGTGAAAAAGTTATTGCTAAAGTTCCTGAAGATAAGCGCTTAAAAGTTTTAGGCTTGTCCTTTATGGGACCTTTAGGTATGAAGGGAACCTTTAGTGACTTGTGTTACTACAGTGGCACTCTTAATGCTTTGGAAGGTATTGACGTTCCCCACAACGGTGCCCTTTCTGAAGAAAAAATGCTGGAACTGAACCCGGATATGATTATTACTCCTTCTTGGGAATATAGTAATCAAGGTGACCCGGAAAAGTTCCGTCAAAAAATTTTACAGAACCCTGTTTACGCCAGCGTCAACGCCATCAAAAATGGCAAGGTTGTCATGGTGAAGGATAATTATCTTGTAAGTACTTCTCAGTACACCTACAAAGCAGCTGAAGAGCTGGCAATGAAGGCGTACCCTGAAGTTTTTGCTGAAAAATAATTGTTGACGGTTTTCGTGGACAGTGGTACACTAAAAGAAGTTTAATAAAGACCACAAACCGTTGAGACGGAGATCAAGTCGAAAGATGCGCTTACAGAGAGTTCGGGGTGCTGGGAGCCGGATAGAGATGCAGTTCGATAAATGGACCGTTGAGGGTACAGGGAAATCGCTTTGGCGAGAGTATCTGATAACGTAGCGTCTGCGTTAAGGACGAGGGGTGTGTTGGCACTCTGCGAAAAGTGCGTCAGTAATGACGAAACAAGGTGGTACCGCAGGTAAAGTATTTTCGCCTGTCCTTGAGTAATCAGGGGCAGGCTTTTTATATGCAAGCACCACACCAACAGCAAAAATTTTAGCTGATGTAAGGAGCGAAAAACAAAATGACTAAAGGTAGATATGGTATTCACGGTGGACAATATGTTCCCGAAACTTTGATGAATGTAGTGTTAGAACTGCAAGAAGCTTATGAACACTACAAAAACGACCCGCAATTTAAAGAAGAGCTGAAAGCTTTGTATCGCGATTACGCTAACAGACCTTCTTTGTTATACTATGCTGAAAAAATGACTCAAGACCTGGGCGGTGCAAAGATTTATTTGAAACGCGAAGACTTGAATCACACCGGTGCTCATAAAATTAACAACGTACTTGGTCAAGCACTCTTAGCGAAAAAAATGGGTAAAACCCGTGTAATCGCAGAAACCGGTGCAGGCCAACACGGTGTAGCTACTGCAACTGTAGCAGCATTGATGGGTATGGAATGCGTTGTTTTCATGGGTAAAGAAGATACTGAACGCCAAGCGTTGAACGTATTTAGAATGGAACTTTTGGGTGCGAAGGTAGTAGCAGTTGAAAGTGGCACTATGACCTTAAAAGATGCTTGCAACGCTGCAATGCGTGAATGGACTGTTCGCTGCGAAGACACCTTCTACATTTTGGGTAGTGTAATGGGTCCCCATCCCTATCCGGAAATGGTACGCGACTTCCAAAAAATTATCAGCGAAGAAATTCGTGAACAAATCATGGAAAAAGAAGGCAAACTTCCTGATGCAGTAATAGCTTGCGTTGGTGGTGGTTCCAATGCAATTGGCGCTTTCTATGATTTCATTAAAGAAGACGGTGTACGCCTTATTGGTGTAGAAGCTGCAGGTCGTGGCGTAAATCATCCTGATAACGCTGCAACCATTGCTAATGGTACCTTGGGTATTTTCCACGGTATGAAATCCTACTTCTTGCAAGATAGCTACGGACAAATCGCTCCTGTATATTCTATCTCTGCAGGTCTTGATTATCCTGGCATTGGCCCTGAACACGCATATCTCCATGACATTGGTCGTGCAGAATATGTACCTGCAACTGACGATGAAGCTGTTGCAGCTTTCCACTATCTTTCCAAAATCGAAGGTATTATCCCGGCAATCGAAAGCTCTCACGCTGTAGCACACGCTATGAAACTGGCTCCTACTATGGATAAAGACCAAATCATCGTTATCAATATTTCCGGTCGTGGCGACAAAGACGTTGCTGCAATCGCTCGTTATATGGGGGTTGACTTACATGAATAACATTGAAAAAGCATTTGCTAAAAATAAAAAAGTTTTGATTCCTTCCATCACCGCAGGTGACCCGGATTTAGAAGCAACTAAAGAATTAATCCTTGCTATGGAAGAAGCTGGTGCAGGCGTTATTGAATTGGGTATTCCGTTCTCTGATCCTGTTGCAGAAGGCGAAGAAATGCAACGTTCTGCTGCTCGTGCTTTGGAAGCAGGTACTACTACTGATAAAATCTTTACCATGCTCAAAGAATTGCGTGAAAAAACTCAAATTCCTGTGGTTCTTGTAACTTACGTAAACCCCATCTATACTTACGGTTGCGAAAAATTCTTTGATAACTGCGTGGAATGTGGCGTTAGCGGTATTCTCGTTCCTGACGTTCCTTATGAAGAAAGAGAAGAATTGCTTCCGTACTGTGAACCGCGTAACATCGCTTTGATTGCAATTATCACTCCTAACTCTCGTGATAGAATTGCTATGATTGCTAAAGAAGCAAAAGGTTACGTTTATGCAGTATCCTACTATGGTGTGCTTGCAGACGAAGTAGTAGAAGCTAAAGCTGTAGAAATGGTAGAAGCAGTTCGTAAAGTAAGCGATGTTCCTGTGGCAATCGGTTTCCGTGTACGTAAGTATGACCAAGGTAAAGCAATGGGTCAAGCGGCTGACGGTATCGTTGTTGACTGCCGTATTGCAGATATCATTGAAAAACATGGCGCAGAAGGTGCACCTAACATCGCTGACTATGTTAAACGAATGATTGCTGCTATGAATAATAATTAAAATAATTGACTTTTAGTAATTTTTTTAGTACACTCGTAGCATAAAGGGAGTAGCTGGCATAACTTAGTTATGTTTACCTAGTCGTCAATACGATTCGAAAGAATCCGGCTTTGTAAGTAAGTAGCGAGACTTTGTTGTGGATTATTATATTTTTCCACAACAGGTCTCGTTTTTTATTTTTAGGGAAGGAGTTTGTTTATGGAAATCTTATTACAATTTGGCTTATTGGTTGTTGGCTTTTTTATGTTAGGTAAGGGTGCTGACTGGTTTGTTGAAGGTGCTGCGAGTATTGCAACTCGTTTTGGTATTCCGCAGCTGGTTATTGGTTTGACTATCGTAGCGATGGGTACTAGTACTCCGGAAGCAGCGGTAAGTTTAGCGGCAGCGTTAAAAGGTAGTGCAGATATTACTATTGGTAACGTTGTTGGTAGTAATATTTTGAACGTGCTTATAATCTTGGGTATGTCTGCTGCTATTACTAGATTAAAAGTAGCGAAGTCTACCATTAAAATTGAAATTCCTTTTATGATTGCAGTAACCGCTCTTTTGTATGTACAAGGTCTTGATGGCGTTGTTACTTTGATGGACGGTGCACTTTTGGCGGCGGTGTTTGGTGCGTACTTGTTTTACTTGTACATTTTTACTAAGCAAGCAGATCCTGTTGAAGAAACTGAAGAAGTTGCCGGTTACCCCATTGGTCAAGCACTTTTGTGGACTGTTGCAGGTTTGGCTTTGATTATGACTGGTAGTAATGTAACTGTAGGTGCAGCAACTGAAATTGCTACATATGCAGGTTTAAGTGAACGCTTCATTGGTTTGACCATTGTAGCTCTTGGTACTTCTTTACCGGAACTTTTTACCTCTGTAACTGCGGCGCGTAAAGGTAATGCAGATATTGCAATTGGTAACATCGTGGGTAGTAACATCTTCAACATCCTCTTTGTTGTTGGCTTCTCCGCACTGATTACCCCTGTTGCTTTTGCTAAAGCTTTTGAATTTGATATGTGGGTAGCGTTAGGCTCTAGCTTAGCACTTTTCCTCTTCGTACTTCCGACCAAAGCGTTGGAACGTTGGGGTGGCTTCGCGATGCTTGCTTCCTACGCTGCTTATTTGTGGTACATTCTTTAAAATTTGTTATTTTGCACCTGTTACTTTTCGTAGCAGGTGCTTTTTTACGTAAATTTTACAGAAGCATGAAAAATTTTGCGTTATGATATGTGTAGGTGAAATTTTACAAAAAGTAGGTTAAGAAAATGATTTATTGTGTTGAAGACGAAGATAATATTCGTGAGTTAGAAGTTTATACTTTGCAATCAGTTGGTTTTGAAGCTGTTGGTTGTTGTAGTGGTGGAGAACTTTTTGTGGAATTACAAAAAGGTTTGCCCCAACTTATCTTGCTTGATATTATGCTTCCCGGTGAAGATGGTGTAAGCATTTTGCAAAGATTGCGTGCTGATAGTCGTTATGCTAATATTCCTGTAATTTTGGCTACAGCCAAAGGAACAGAGTTTGATAAGGTTAAAGGCTTAGATGGTGGAGCAGATGACTACATCGTAAAACCTTTTGGTATGTTAGAAATGGTTTCTCGTATTAAGGCAGTGCTGCGTCGTTGCAAGGGTGGTGGCTTACATACCACTATGCTTACCGTTGGTGACTTGTGCGTAGATGTTGCTGCACATAATGTTACTGTTGCAGGAGAAAATGTTGTATTAACTTTTAAAGAATATGAAATTCTAAAGAAGTTGATGATAAATCCTGGTATTGTCTTTTCCAGAGATAAGCTGCTTAATGAAATTTGGGGCTACGAATTTTGTGGAGAAACTCGCACTGTAGATGTGCATATTCGTACTTTACGACAAAAGCTGGGCAGTGCCGGTGACCTTATTGAAACAATTCGTGGTGTTGGGTATAAGTTGGTAAATAAATGAGAAAGAAAATATTTTATAGCTTATTCTTTTTAGCATTAATAGTATTGGCTTTGGCAACAAGCTTTTTTCTTTGGATAAGTTATCGTCAAAATACAGAAGTGAATATGCAAGGTTTAAAGAATCAAGCACAATTACTGTTAGTGTTGGATGAACAGGGAGACTTTGATTACAAGAAGCTTTCTAATGCTAAAATAAATGATAGGATTACGGTACTTACACCCCAAGGGGAAGTGCTCTTTGATAATTTTGCCAATGCAAGTCAAATGGAAAATCATTTGCAACGGGACGAAGTGCGCATGGCCTTAGAGGGCAGTGAAGGCTTTGCTACAAGGCTGTCCGAAACTTTAGATAAGGAAGTAATTTATTACGCAGTACAGTTGCCAAATGGCAACATCATTCGATTTGCTAGGACAAATGAAATGATTGAGTCCCAGTTTGTGGATGTTATTAAGTACAGTGTTCTTGCGGCACTACTACTTTTAGGTTGTGCATTCTTGGCGGCGAGAAGGATTACTGCCAGCGTTATTGAACCTTTAGAAGCATTGGATTTAGAACAACCTCACAAAGCAAAAGCCTATCCTGAACTGCGTCCAATCTTACGACGTTTGGCAAGCCAACAACAAATGCGCAGGGAGTTTTCTGCAAATGTTTCTCATGAATTAAAAACTCCTTTGCAATCTGTTTTGGGCTATTCTGAAATTATGCTCAACGGTTTGGTAAAAGAAGGCGATCAACAAAGATTCTTACAAAAAATTTATGATGAAGCTAAAAATTTACTGCAATTGATTGACGATATCATTAGGCTTTCTAAATTGGATGAACAACAAAAGAATTTTGCTGAGCATTTTGATTTGCGTACAGTCATCGAAAATGTTATGGAGCGCTTGCAAAATAAGGCGCAGAAGAATGGTGTGGTAATAAATTTAACGACCACTGTTAATTCTTTGCCAATGGTTGGCTCTAAGGCTATGCTTGAAGAAGTGTTTACCAATTTGATTGATAATGCCATTAAATATAATCGTTGTGGTGGCAGTGTTAATATTACTTTAGGCGAGAATAAACGCAAGTGGATTATAACCATTAAGGATACTGGCATCGGTATTGCGGAAGATGAGCAGGAAAGAATCTTTGAACGCTTTTACAGAGTTGACAAGAGCAGGCATCGTGATGGAACAGGTTTAGGTTTATCCATAGTGAAGCATGCTATAATGGTTCATCGTGGTAATATTAGTGTTAATAGTAATTTAGGTGATGGTACTGAATTTATAGTGCGTTTGCCAAAAAGTGAATAGTGATTGACGACAGGTTAATTTGTATTTTGCAAATGAGCCTGTCGTTTTTACTTATATTTAACAGTTTTTTACAGTGGGTTAACTTTAACATAATTTTTTCTTAACACTGCATGGTTATACTGTACCTGTAATCAAGAGAGATAAACTCAAGGAGGATATAAAATTATGAATATGAAAAAGACTGTTAGTTTAGCTTTAGCAGCAATGTTTGCTTTTGGTGTAATGGGTTGCGGTAGTGACAAAAAAGAAGCTTCCGAAGCCGGTGGTAAAATTGCTGTAGTTTCTCGTGAAGATGGTAGTGGCACAAGAGGTGCTTTCATTGAAATCTTTGGTATTGAAAAGAAAGATGCCAATGGTAAAAAAGTAGACCATACTACAGAAAACGCTGCAATTACTAATAACACTGCAGTAATGATGACTACTGTTGCCGGTAATAAGAATGCTATCGGTTATGTTTCTTTAGGTTCTTTAAATGATACTGTTAAAGCATTGAAGATTGATGGTGCAGAAGCAAGTGCTGCCAATGTAAAAAGTGGTGCTTATAAAATTTATCGTCCTTTCAACATCGTAACTAAAGGAGAAATGAAACCTGTAGCTAAAGATTTTGTGAATTACATTATGTCTAAAGAAGGTCAAGCAATTATTGCTAAGAATGGCTACATTGGCAATGAAAAAGCAATTGATTACAAAGGCTTTGCGCTTGAAGGCAAGGTTGTTGTAGCAGGTTCTTCTTCTGTAACGCCTGTTATGGAAAAATTGAAAGAAGCTTATAAAAAAGTTAATCCCAAAGTAAATGTTGAAGTTCAACAAAGTGATTCCAGTACTGGTGTGAAAGCAGTGCTTAATGGTTTGTGTGATATTGGTATGGCTTCTCGTGGATTGAAGCAAAGTGAAATTGATAAAGGCGCAAGAAACACTGTAATCGCTACTGATGGTATTGCAGTTATTGTTAACAAGGATAATAAAATCAATGAGCTGGGCAAAGCAAAAGTAGCTGACATCTTTATGGGTAAGACTACTGAATGGAAAGCACTTTGATTTTAAAACAGTAATAAAAATAGGGTTGCCTTGTTTAAGGCAACCCTTACTGTGTTATGTGAGGTTATATGAAATTTGATAAAGAAGTAATAATGGGAAAAGTATTTCTGTTGGCGGCGTGTGCTTCCGTGGTTTTGGTTATGATGATTTGCGGGTTCTTATTTGTAAAAGGATTACCTACAATGGCGGAAATAGGTGTAGGAAATTTTCTTTTGGGAACTAAATGGAAGCCAGGAATTGATGTTTATGGCATCTTGCCAATGATTTTAGGCAGTGTTTATGTTACAGCTGGTGCTCTTATAATTGGTGTACCTATAGGAATTTTAACAGCAATTTTTATGGCCTACTTTTGCCCGGAAAAGATTTATGGTGTGCTGAAACCTGCGGTAGAACTTTTGGCAGGCATACCTTCCGTTGTATATGGCTTCTTTGGGTTAGTAGTGCTTGTACCTTTTGTGAGAGATAATCTTGGTGGAACAGGTCTAAGTATGTTAACTGCGTCAATGCTTTTAGGAATGATGATTTTACCAACAATTATTAGTGTAGCTGAAGCAGCTTTGCGTGCAGTGCCGAAGTCTTACTATGAAGGTGCTTTAGCTTTAGGAGCTGACCATACTCGTAGTGTGTTTTCCATAATAGTTCCTGCAGCAAAAAGTGGTATTTTTGCTTCAATAGTTTTAGGTATTGGTAGAGCCATTGGCGAAACCATGGCAGTAATTATGGTAGCCGGTAATCAAGCTCGGATACCCCAAGGTTTATTGGAAGGTGTGCGTACTATGACTGCTAATATTGTTATTGAAATGGGTTATGCTGCTGATTTGCATCGTGACGCTCTAATTGCAACGGCAGTAGTGCTTTTCATTTTCATCGTGATAATAAATGTGGGCTTTAGTTATTTGAAAGGCAGGGTAGTGCAAGGTGAGTAAGTATTTTAAGAAATATGCTGCCAATAAAACGTCTTTCTTTTTATTAGGTAGTGTTTATTTGGCGGCAGGTCTAACTTTTTTGTCATTGCTATTTTTGTTGGTATATATCTTGGTACAGGGCTTGCCTCACGTAAATTGTGACTTATTTGCTTTTGAATATACTACCCAAAATGTATCCTTGTTCCCTGCAATTATAGATACAGTGCTGATGGTAACAATAGCTTTGGTATTGGCAGCACCTTTGGGGATTTTTACAGCAATTTATTTGGTGGAATATGCTAATCAACGTAGTAAGGTTGTGAATATTATTCGTGTTACAGCAGATACTTTGGCAGGTATTCCTTCCATTGTATATGGCTTGTTTGGGATGTTGTTTTTCGTTATGTTTCTGCAAATGGGTTATTCTATTTTAGCAGGTGCTTGCACTGTAGCGATTATGATTTTACCTTTAATGATTCGTACTACTGAAGAAGCATTAAAGTCTGTACCTGTATCTTACCGTGAAGGTAGTTATGCTCTTGGAGCAGGAAAACTGCGTACCGTTTTTAAAGTGGTGTTGCCTTCTGCTACATCGGGTATTTTAGCAGGCATAATTCTCGGTATTGGTCGTATTGTTGGTGAAACTGCGGCGCTTATTTATACTGCAGGTACTGTTGCAGCTTTGCCGGAAAATGTATTTTCTTCCGGTAGAACTTTGGCGGTGCATATGTATGTTTTAGCTAGTGAAGGCTTATATATGAAGCAGGCCTTTGCTACTGCGGTTATTTTAGTTATTATCGCTATGAGCATTAATGCTTTGTCAAATTATTTGGTACGCAAATTGATGAAAGGATATTGATATGAATAAACTTACTATAGAAAATTTGAACTTGTTTTACGGTGACTTTCAAGCTTTGAAAAATATCAACATGGAGATTGCAGCTAAAGAGATTACTGCTTTTATTGGCCCCAGTGGTTGTGGTAAATCTACCTTACTAAAAACATTAAATCGAATGAACGATTTGGTGGATGGTTGTCGCATCGAAGGGAAAGTGCTTTTAGATGGGGAAGATATTTATTCCTGCGAAGATGTGAATCTTTTACGCAAAAAGGTTGGGATGGTTTTTCAAAAAGCTAACCCGTTTCCCATGAGTGTTTATGATAATATAGCCTTTGGCCCTCGTACCCATGGTGTTACTAAAAAATCAATACTTGATGAGATTGTAGAAGAATCTTTGCGTAAGGCTGCAATTTGGGATGAAACTAAAGATCGTTTAAATAAAAGTGCTTTAGGTTTTAGTGGTGGACAACAACAAAGATTATGCATTGCTCGTGCGTTAGCAGTAGAACCGGACGTATTATTAATGGATGAGCCTACAAGTGCTCTTGACCCTATTAGCACAATGAAGATTGAGCAGTTGGCATTAGACTTGAAGAAAGATTATACCATCGTAATTGTTACTCACAATATGCAACAGGCAATGCGCATTTCTGATAAAACAGCCTTCTTTCTTTTGGGTGATTTAGTTGAATTTGGCAAGACTAAGGATATTTTCACAAATCCTTTACACAAAAAGACTGAAGACTATGTCAATGGACGTTTTGGTTGATGGATGTATATGTTATAATATGCCTAAAATAAAATTTGGAGGCATATATGCTTAGATCTATATTAGCTTATAATTTTACTCCTGAACGTTTGCAAATGCTTAAAATGGTTGCGCTCCTTTGCAAGGCGCAAGTTAAAGCAGTTGCTCGTGAGGATATGCTTCAACCTGTTGGCTACATGGCTGGCGTAAAAGGTATTGAACCTGTAGAAGAAAAATATGTTGGTGATGAAGCTACAGAAGAAATGATTTTCCTCTGTGGTTTTGACAGACCTACTCTTGATAAACTGCTTGTTGCAATTAAGAAAAGCAAATTACAACGCATTGAACTTAAAGCAATGCTCACTCCCCACAATGTAGGTTGGAGTGGTTTGGAGCTTTTAAAAGAAATTAGCGAAGAACATGAATATATGACTAAGAATGGCAGACCTATGCCGGAGGAACACTCTTCCACAAAAGCATAAGTTTGTGGTAAAATAGACTGGATATTAAATTTTCTGGAGGTATATATAAATGGCTAAAGATAGTTCCTTTGACGTTGTTTCTCAAGTAGATATGCAAGAAATGGATAACTGCGTAAACCAAGTTAGAAAAGAAATCGAACAACGCTACGACTTCCGTGGTTCTAATGCAACCATCGAACTTAGCGAAAAAGAAGTAAAAATCGCTGCTGAAGACGAATATAAATTGGGTGCAATCATCGACATGCTCCGCCAAAAAATGGCTAAACGTGGTGTTCCCCTGCGTGCAGTAGTTCCCGGTAAAATTGAACCTGCTGCTAAAAACACTGTTCGTCAACAATGCGAAATCCAACAAGGCATTTCCAAAGAAAACGGCAAAAAAATCGTTGCTGCAATTAAAGCAACTAAATTGAAAGTAAACGCTCAAATTCAAGACGACCAAGTTCGTGTTTCCGGCGCTAAGAAAGATGATTTGCAAGCTGTAATTCAAATGTTGAAAGCTGGGGACTTTGGTGTAGATTTACAATTCATCAACATGAGATAAACTCCATAAAGAAGGAGTTGATTTTGTGAAGAAACAAAAATACGACGTAGAACAATTCGACGAAGCACAAATCAATGATAGAACCCTTGTGCCGTACGAAAAAGAATATAGTGAAAAAGGTTTGAAAGATAAAATTGCCAAATACGGCAAGGTTATCGGTGCAGAGATTTTATACAAAGCATTGCAATTATGGTACGTTCTGCAAAAGGATGATGTTCCTGCCGGAACTAAAGCTGCCATTATGGGTGCATTAGGCTATTTAATCTCTCCCTTGGATTTTGTTCCGGACTTAACTCCTGTACTGGGTTATTCTGATGACTTAGTGGCAATCACTTTTGCTATGCTTAAAATCCAAGGCTACGTTGATGAAGACGTAAAAATGAAAGCTAAAAATATGCTTTCTAAAGTTTTCAGCGACGAAACTCTTTCTGCTTTAGACTAACTACGCAAATTAAAAGACCTCGTTCCAAATATGGAGCGAGGTCTAAATTTTTTATAAGCTTATTTTAAAACTTTTTCGATGTTTGCACAGCAAGCGTCAATTGCTTCAAGTTGTAATTCATCAGCCTTACCACTGTCACAAGCTTTAGCAATAGCAGGGTCAATAGGAAGCTGCGCCAAAACTTTTAAGCCGTAAGCTGCAGCGGTTTCTTCCAAATGACTTTCGCCAAAGATTTTGTAATCTTTACCGTTATCGGGGCAGTGGAAGTAGGAATAGTTTTCTACTAAGCCAAGGATAGGTACGTTCATCATTTGTGCCATCTTCACTGCTTTAGCAACAATCATGGAAACTAGCTCTTGAGGAGAGGTTACAATGATGATGCCGTCAACGGGCAGGGATTGGAACACGGTCAAGGGAACGTCACCTGTTCCGGGAGGCATATCCACAAACATAAAGTCAATATCAGTCCAAACAACGTCTGTCCAGAATTGTTTAACCATATTGGCAATCATAGGTCCACGCCAAACAACAGGGTCAGCTTCGTTAGGCAGGAACATATTGGCACTGATGATTTCAATACCGCTTGCAGAGGTCAAGGGCATAATGCCAATTTCGTTGCCGCCAGCTTTTTGACCGCTTAAACCGAAAGCTTTAGGAATGGAAGGACCAGTTACGTCAGCATCGAGAATTGCAGTACGATGACCACGGCGTTTCATAGTAGCAGCCATCAGGGAAGTTACGAGGGATTTACCTACACCGCCCTTACCGCTGACAATACCGATAACTTTTTTTACGCTGCTCATGGGATTCAGGTGAGCAGTAAAATCTACAGGCTCGTGCTTACCTGCGTGTTCGCAGCCTGCACAGCTACTTTTACCGCAGGAAGTATTAGAGCATTGTTTTTCTTCAGACATTTATTCTGCCTCCTTGGGAGAACAAGCTTTCCAAATGAAGCCCAATAAGATACCGCCAAAGCAAGGAGTAATCCAGCCGAAGCCAATATCATAAAGGGGAACGATGGAAGCCAGGAATGTATTAGCGGTACCGGTATCAATGCCGGCAGCACGCAAACCATCAAAAATTGCAAAGATAGTAGTCAAAATAAGGCAAGCACGGAAAATGCGTTTGTCGCGTTTGAAAACATCTTTACCAACATTCAAGATAACCAAAGCGATGGTAATAGGGTAGAGCATGCACAATACAGGAATGGAGAAAGTGATGATGTTACCCAAGCCAACGTTGGAAACTGCGAAGCTGAACAGGCAGATTGCTGCAACAAAGTTTTTGTAAGAGATTTTGCCTTTGCTCAGTTTAGTGAAGTAATCAGGGATTGCAGTGGAAAGACCAATGCTAGTGGTAATGCAGGCGAAGAAAATAATCAAAGCCAACACAATTTTACCGAAGTTACCAAAATAATGAACGGTAATTTTGTTCAGCAGTTGACCACCGCTTGCTACCATACCTGTTACGGATACGCTGGTAGCACCTGCGTAAGCAAGAGAACCATAAACTGCAGCTAAGCAAATTGCAGCGATGATACCTGCGTAAATACAAAGCTTAGTAAGTTGTTTTTGGTCTTTAACGCCGGTAAGTTCAATTGCACTGATGGTTGCTGCACCAAAGAGCATGGAGCAGAGCAAGTCCATAGTGTTGTAGCCTTCGAGGAAACCTTTGAAGAAAGGTACGTTAACATACGCATCGTGGGCAGCTTGTGCAGAACCCATGGGATTAAAGATTGCACAGCCAACGAGAGCAGCTAAGCAGATGAGGAGCATAGGTGCCATAAATTTGCCGATGCGGTCAACGATTTGGGAGGGATTGATTGCACAGTAGTAGGTGATTGCAAAAAAGATTGCAGAATAAATTGCAAGACCCATATCGTGCATACCTGCAGGAAGCAGTGCCACAATACCAGTATCAAAGGAAACTGCTGCTGTACGAGGAATTGCGAAGAAAGGACCAATAGTAAGTGCACAAAGGATGGTAACAATTCTTCCGTACATGGGGGAAACAGGTTCTGCCATCATATCAGGATTATCAAAGCGGTTGATTGCCATTGCTAAAATACCAAGCAAGGGGAAGCCAACGCCACTGAAGCAGAAGCCTAAAGTTGCCATCAAAAGATTATCACCAGCTTGTTGTCCTAAAACAGGCGGGAAGATTAAGTTGCCTGCTCCAAAGAAGAAGGAAAAGAGCATCAAGCCAATAGGGATAATCAAGGAAAGTGAAAGTCTAGGTTGTTCCATCTACTACACTTCCTTTATTTAGCATCTTCTTCCAATTGAGAAGTGCAATGGGGGCAACGAGTTGCATCGTCAGCAATTGCAGATTTGCAGTAGGGGCATTTGCGGGGATCTTTTGCAGGCGGTTTTTCAGGCATCATTTTGTTGATTTGGCGAATCATTACGAAAACAACGAATGCCAAAATTACAAAGTCAAGTACGGTGTTAAGAAAAGAACCGTAAGCGAGAACCGGTGCGCCAGCTTCTTGAGCAGCTTTCAAAGTAGCGTATTCTTTGCCGTTAAGGCTGATGAACAAGTTGCTAAAATCAACTTTGCCCATAACCATGCCCAAAGGAGGCATAACTACATTGGAAACCAAGGAAGAAACGATTTTACCGAAAGCACCACCGATGATAACGCCGACTGCTAAATCGACAACATTACCACGCATTGCAAATTTTTTGAATTCGTCAAAAAAGGACATAATAAACCCTCCTAAATATAAATTTCGTACTTCATTTTATTCTACTTTTGTTTGATTTTTCCTGCTTATTATCATATAATTATAGGGAACTTTAACCTCTTGCGGTAATTTTATCGTAAGGATTTCAAAATAAATTATTGGAGGAATATCCCATGGCAATTAGACCTGACTTAGTAGTACCTGGTGAAGGCGAGGAAAATTTTGCGTGTAACCAAAACCCCCGCGTAGTAACCATTCCTTTCTCTCCGCTGGAAATTCGTATGGAAAAAGAAAAACCGGAAGTTTTCAAACGCTTGCAAGTTTTGAAAGAAATCATTGGTGAAGACACCTTTAAACGTTTGGTAAGCAGAATCCACAACATCAACTACGCAGCTCCGCGTATTTTGATTGTTGCTAACAGCGAATTGCATCGCACCAACATTGAACGTGAACTGCTTCCCGCAATCGCTAAAGCTTTTGAAGTAGACAACATCCGCGTTGTAACTCAAGGCTAAAAATTTTTAAAAAAGGTATTGACATCTTCGTAGATATACAGTAAAATACTCTATGTTGCTACGGTACAGATGTTAGTAACTACGGGGATTGGCGCAGTTTGGTAGCGCGCTTGTTTCGGGTACAAGAGGCCGTGAGTTCGAATCTCGCATCCCCGACCATTGAAAATTAAGGACTACGAAAGTAGTCCTTTTTTGTTTTTGTAAATGGTTTGCTTAAAACTAAACTATATTGTATAATATTATAGTCTATGATTATTAGGCTTTCTGCTTTGGCAGAAGCTTTGAAGATATTTGAGGAGGTTTCGAAATGTCTGTTTATGACGTGTTACAAGAACGTGGTTTTCTGAAACAATTGTCCCACGAAGAAGAAATTAAAGAACTTTTAGAAAAAGAGAAAGTTACTTTTTATATTGGTTTTGACCCCACCGCTGACAGCCTGCACGTTGGTCACTTCATCGCTTTGATGTTGATGAGCCACATGCAAAAAGCTGGTCACCGTCCCATCTGCTTATTGGGTGGCGGTACCGGTATGGTAGGCGACCCCAGTGGTAAAGACGATATGCGTAAAATGCTGACTCCGGAATTCATCGCTCATAACATTGCTTGCTTCAAAAAGCAAATGAGCCGTTTTATCGACTTCTCCGAAGATAAAGCAATCATGGTAAACAATGCTGACTGGCTGATGGATTTGAACTATATCCAATTGCTCCGTGAAGTTGGCGTTCACTTCTCCGTAAACCGTATGCTTGCTGCTGAATGTTTCAAAAAACGTTTGGAAAAAGGCATGACCTTCTTCGAATTCAACTATATGATTATGCAAGGCTACGACTTCTGGCATCTGTTCAAACATCACAACTGCGTGATGGAATTGGGCGGCGACGACCAATGGTCCAATATGCTTGCTGGCGTAGAACTTATCCGTCGTAAAGAACAAAAACCTGCATTCTGTATGACCTGCAAATTGCTCACCACTAGCGATGGTCGTAAAATGGGTAAAACCGAAAAAGGCGCTTTGTGGCTTGATCCGGAAAAAACCTCTCCCTACGACTTCTACCAATACTGGCGTAACGTTGGTGACAACGACGTTGAAAACTGCTTGAGCTTGTTGACCTTCTTGCCTATGGACGAAGTTCGTCGTCTTGGCGCATTGAAAGATGCAGAAATCAACACTGCTAAAAAAGTTTTGGCATTCGAAGTTACCAAATTGGTTCACGGTGAAGAAGAAGCGCTTAAAGCTCAACAAGCTGCAGAAGCTCTCTTCGGTGGCGGCGGTAACATGGAAAATGTTCCCACCATTGAAATTACTGAAGCTGACAAAGCTGCAAAAATCATTGACGTTTTGACCGCAGCTAAAGTATTCTCCAGTAAACGTGAAGCTCGCCAAATGGTTGCTCAAGGTGGCTTGTATGTACAAGACAATGCAGTAACCGACCCGGAAGCATTCCTTTCCGCAGATATGTTTGACGCAGAACAAAGCCTTTTGATTCGCAAAGGCAAGAAAAAATATTTCCGCTTAGTTGTGAAATAATTAATGAAACTTCTGCTGGAAACAGCAGAAGTTTTTTATTTGTGTTTTTTAGATTGGAGCATTAATGACAAAAGACAACTTTTCACTTAGTTTAGTATTGCCCATTGCCTTAATGTTGTTCTCCTTTTTCTTTGGTGCAGGCAACTTTATTTTCCCGCCCATTTTAGGTCAACAAGCAGGTGATAATCTGTTGATTGCTATGGCAGGCTTCTGCATCAGTGGCGTTGGTTTGCCGTTGACCGGTGTTATTGCTATGGCGCTTACTCGCAGTGACAATCCGGAAACCATGGTTAATCCGGTAAGTTCTTGGTACGCAAAAGCCCTTATCGTTATTACTTCCTTAACCATTGGTCCTTTCTTTGCAATTCCTCGTACAGCAGCGGTTTCTTTTGATACCGGTATTTTTGCTTTTATTCCTGCTGGTTGGGAAAGCAATGCTATGATGATTTATAGCTTCCTGTTCTTTGCAGTAACTTATTTCTTGGCAGTTAATCCTTCCAAGATTATTGATAACATTGGTAAAATCTTGACTCCGATGCTTTTAGGTTGCTTGGGCATTTTGATTACCTTTGTAATCTTCAAACCTATGGGTGCAGTTCAAGCAGCTGTTGGCGATTACGCTGCAATTCCTTTCTTCAAAGGCTTCCAAGAAGGCTATAATACCATGGACCTTTTGGCTTCCATGCTTTTTGGTGCTGCTACCATCAACGCTATCGAAGCAAAAGGTGTTTTGAATCCTAAAACCTTGACCAAGCTGTGCATTTATTCCGGTATTATTGCAGCATGCTTCTTAGCTGTAATTTACGGTTCCTTGGCTTACATGGGTGCTTCCAGTGTTGAATTGCTGGGCTTGATGGGTAATGGCGGCCAAATGTTGAGCAGCATTACTGACCATTATTTTGGTTGGTATGGCAAAGTAATTTTAGCGTTGATTATTTTCTTCGCTTGCCTTACTACCAGTATTGGTGTAACCAGTTCTGTTTCCGGTTACTTCAACGTAGTATTCAAGGAAAAAATGCAATATGACCGTTACGTTGCAATCATCTGCCTGTTCAGCTTCGTTGTTTCTAACGTTGGCTTGAGCAAGCTGATTCAATTCGCAATCCCCGTACTGTGCATCTTGTATCCTATTACCATCGTTATCGTTCTCTTGAACTTGTGCAATGGTATTTTCCATCGTGATCCTAAAATCTATCGTCCGTGTATGTTCTTTACTACTATTTTCGCAATCTTCGACGGCTTGCGTGCTAGCGGTACTGACATCGGTTTCGTAGGTGACCTTTTAAGTGCTTACGTTCCGCTTTATAACATTGGCTTTGGTTGGATTACACCGTGCTTATTGGGTATCATCGTTGGTATGATTTGGAAATCTACCTCTAAATAAAAAATTACGCCTCTTGTTTCGACGCAAGAGGCGTTTTCTTATTTTAGAAGTTCGTTTATTAAGTTTTCGTCTGGAGTTGTGTAGTAAGTAGAATTGTTGGTAAAAATTACAAATCCCGGTTTGCTACCGCTAGGCTTTTTAACGTAGCGACGTTTAGTGCAGTCTACAGGGATGTTACTGCCATTACGAGCTTTGCTAAAATAACCTGCAAGTTGGCAAGCAATGTCAATATCACGTTCCGTAGGTTCAGGCAAAGTAGTTTTCAAAATGATGTGGCTTCCCGGAATATCCTTGGTGTGGAACCACAAATCATTAGGACCACCGACAGTGAAGGTAACGTAATCATTTTGCTTATTGTTTTTACCGATATATAAATCGGTATCTTCGTTAAGCTTGATGTGCAAGGGTTGGGATTTAGTCCAACCTGCTTTATTCTTTTTCTTACCAACTTCTTTAATGACACCAACAGCGGTTAATTCTTGAGTGACTTCTTCAATTTCACTCTTAGTGGTCGCAGTCAGGAGAGAAGCTTCGATGCTGGCAAGGTAGTCAAGCATTTCTTGGGTCGCTTCCAATTGCAACTGCACTTCTGTTTGTGCACGCTTATATTTATTGTAGCGTTTATAGTAAGCTTGTGCATTCTCAGTTGGGCTGAGAGTGGGAGAGAGTGCAATAGTAACAGGTTCACCATCGTAAATATTGATAAGGTCGGCGCTTTGCTGACCTTTTTTTATTTGGTAGATGTTTGCCATAATGGTATCTGCAAGCATGCGTTGAGCTTCTGCATCGCTGGCAGTGAGTAAGTCATTTTCCAGAGCGTCCAGCTTTTTGGTAAGCTTACCAATTTCTGCAGTAACAACCTTTTGTAGTTGTTCGTGTTGGGGGAGCTGGATTGGCTTCAAGCTCATGGCAAAGCAGATTGCTTCGTTAATGTTGGCAAACACTTTAACTTGCATGCCTTGTTCCAAATTTTGCGGAGCAATGGGCAAAATAGTTTTAACTTGATTCGTACGACTAATGAGTGCGTAAACGGGCAAGTCTTGTTCCATGCGCCCTTGCAATTTTTCGATGGCAGTAGTCAAACGAGGAATATCGTGGTACTCCAAGCCAACTTTGTTGGGAAGAATATCCGCATCTGCTAAAAGTTCGTTAGCAGTAAATTTGCCAATACCGGTGGTCACGCTAATAAGAGCTTTGGAAATATTGGCGGCGGGAAGTTTGCCGGCAGCTTCTGCAATTTCTTGGGCGTTGCTTTCCAGCAAGTTTAAGCCTTCTTGGGGAGGCGGGGCGATGTACGGTTTGCCCGGCAAGATAATACGGTAACTGCTTTGAGCTGCGTTGACGTGCTTCAAGCTATCTAAGATAACATCGTCTTGTACGAAGATGATGTTGCTATTTTTACCGGTAAGTTCAAAAATCAACTTCTTAGTAACAATCTTACTGCTTGCTCCAAGTAAATCAATCTCCATGGTAATGACGCGGTCAAGTCCACTTTGGGAGATTTTAGCAATACGACCTTCCTCCAAGTGTTTGCGTAAAAGCATACATAATGTAGGAGGTACTTCCGGATTTTCAGGAAGCTTGGTGGGGAAGTACAGTGCAGGGCTACCACCGTTCATATCTGCCAAGAGGGCGATAGTGTCGCGGTCACGACGCACCATAAGTAGCAAACTGTTGGGGGTTGGCATGAAAATTTTATAAATCTTTCCGCCTTCAAGTTGCTTTATCAAGTTGTCAGTGACTAATTTTAAAGTTAAGCCTTCGAGATTCATTGTTATTTCCTCTATTATATTCAGCAAGCTATTTATTACTTCTCGCTCATGCAGAAATGCTTAACGCTCCTTTTGGTATGAAAATATTACCTCGCAAACAACTCGCTTCGCTCAAACAAGTTTGCTCGTTGTAATATTTTCTTTATTACAGAGTCGCTACATTTCTGAATGTCGCTATGAAGCAAATAAATAGCTTCTTAAATTTATACTTCAAAAAGCAATTTAATTACTTTCAAGCAACAATCAGGTGAAATTTAGCGACCTTAATTAAAGAAAATATTGCCAAGGACACATCCTAAGCTGTGATTTGAAAAAGCTTGAATTTTCTTGGAGGCGCATATGTGGACGGCAATATTTTCAAACTAAAAGGAGCGTTAAAAATTTTACCGTTGCGGAAAGTATTAAATTGCTATGAGAAACTAAAAGTTATAAGTTAATTATAACGAATAAGAGCGAAAACGGCAAAGATTTTAAAAGAGAATCGTAGAAAAACGCTGAAAAAACGAAAAAAGTGTGATATAATTATTCTTCAAGATAAGCAAGTTTGTGAAGCCTTATCTATTGAAAAAAGTTCGTTAGGCGGCGCAAGTCGTCAGTTAGGAGGAACATCGTGTTAAAAAGCATGACCGGTTTTGGTCGCGGTCAATACGAAGACGAAAACTTTTCCGTTACCGTAGAGATGAAGACCGTAAACCATCGTTACAATGAAGTTGCAATCCGTTTACCCCGCTTCCTCAATCCCTTGGAAGATAAAATTCGTAAAACCATTTTGAAAACTGTTAATCGTGGTCGTATTGATGTCTTCATCAACGCAGACTACACTTCCAGTGAAAACTGCACTTTGAAAGTTGATAAAAACTTGGCTGCTGCTTACCACAGAGCTTTGCAAGAAGTTGGTTCTGCTATTGGTTTGGAAGAACTTACTTTGAACAGCGCTCAAGAAGTTATGTACCTTTCTCGTTGCCAAGACGTTATCAACGTTAAAGAAGGTTTCTTTGATGTAGAAACCGTTTGGCCTAAAGTTGAACAAGCTGTTGCCGAAGCTTTGAAAAATTTGGTAGCAATGCGTGAAACCGAAGGTGGCAACATTTACGGTGACTTCATCTATCGTGCAGATTTGATTGCTGAAAAACTTACTCAAATCGAAGCTCGTTCTCCGATGGTTGTGGAAGAATATCAAGCTAAATTGACTGATCGCTTGAACAATCTCTTGGCTGACCACAACATCACCGTTGAACCGGAACGCTTGCTCCAAGAAGTTGCAATCTTTGCAGACCGTGCAAGCATCACCGAAGAAATTGTTCGTTTGAAAAGCCATATTAAGCAATTCAAAAATATCATCAACTCCGACCAACCTGTTGGTCGTAAACTGGACTTCTTGATTCAAGAGTTCAACCGCGAAGCAAACACCATTGCTTCTAAAGCCAACGATTATACCTTGGCACAAATTGTAGTAGAAATTAAAGCTGAAATTGAAAAAATTCGTGAGCAAATTCAAAACATTGAATAAACACGGGAGGCTTTTATGGATATTAAATTAATCAACATCGGTTTTGGTAACATTGTTGCTGCTAACCGTATTATTTCTATCATCAGTCCTGAATCTGCACCTATCAAACGCATTATTCAAGAAGCGCGTGATAAAGGTATGTTGATTGACGCAACCTATGGTCGTCGTACTCGTGCAGTTGTTGTTACCGATAGCGGTCACATCATTCTTTCTGCAGTACAACCGGAAACTGTTGCCAATCGTTTGATTCAAACTGACGACGAAGACGAAGAATAGGTGGTGGCTTTTGATGGGAAATGAAGTTAAACCTCAAGGTGTGCTGCTTGTAGTTTCAGGTCCTTCCGGTGCAGGCAAGGGAACCATCTGCGGAATGCTCCGTGAGCAAATGCCTGACTTGGGTTATTCCGTATCCGTTACTACTCGTCAACCCCGCACTGGTGAAGTTGACGGCGTGAACTACTTCTTCAAAACTGTTGATGAAGTAAAAGAAATGATTGCCAATGACGAATTCTTGGAATACGCAGAAGTATATGGCAATTATTATGGCACCCCGCGCAAATTCGTTATGGATCAATTAAACGAAGGCAGGGACGTTCTTTTAGAAATTGATATCCAAGGTGCTTTACAAGTTAAAGAGCATTTTCCTGATGGCGTATTTGTGTTCATTACTCCGCCTTCTTTGGACGAGTTGTGCGCTCGCATCTACAAACGTGGTACTGATAGCGAAGAGGTTATCCAACGTCGTATGGCATCTGCCGCTGACGAATTAACCTACGCTTCTAAATATGACTATATTATTGTCAACGATATTGCAGAAAAAGCTACTAAAAAGGTTCTTACTTTAATGGAAGCAGAACGCTATCGTGTGGCAAGAACTTATTTCATTATTGACGAAATCTGTAAATTGAATTTGAAAGACAAGGAGTGATATAAAATGTCTATGGTAGATCCTTCCATCGATTATTTGGCTGAAAAGGTGGACAGCAAATATACTTTGGTTATTTTGGCTGCTAAACGCGCTCGTGAACTGACCGTTCCTGGCGTAAACGCTGCAGAAAAAGAAGTAAGCAGCGCTTTGAAAGAAATTTCTGTTGATACCATTACTTTCGAACGTACTAAAAACGTATAATTTTAGGAGGAAGCCATCGTGCTGAATGGTAAAAAAATCGCATTAGGTGTTACCGGCGGCATCGCCGTTTATAAAGCTGTAGATTTGGTTAGCCGTTTGCGCAAGCAAGGGGCGGAAGTGCGTGTTATCATGACCGAACACGCTCAACAATTTGTAACTCCCTTAACTTTTAAGGAAATCAGCGGTAATAAAGTTGCTGTTTCCATGTGGGATTCCAACCAAGAATTTAATGTAGAACATATTGCTCTTGCTAACTGGGCAGACGCTTTTGTCGTAGCTCCGGCAACTGCAAATATTCTGGCTAAAATGGCTAATGGCATTGCTGATGACTTGCTTTCCACCACTTTGTTGGCGGCGCAAGCTCCCATCATCGTATGCCCTGCTATGAATACCGGTATGTACCAAAATTCGATTACTCAGGAAAACATTGAAAAACTGCAAAAACACGGCGTTACCGTAATGCCTCCTGCAGTTGGTTACTTGGCTTGTGGCGTAACTGGCCCTGGTCGTTTGCCTGAACCTCAGCAAATTGTGGAATTCATTGACGCTTTCTTTGCGAAGAAAGACGGCGATATGGTTGGTATGAAAGTTCTCGTTACCGCAGCAGGTACTCGTGAACCCATTGACCCCGTCCGCTTCGTAGGTAATCGTTCTTCCGGTAAAATGGGTTACGCTATTGCCCAAGCTGCTGCTCAACGTGGTGCAGAAGTTCTCTTGGTTACCGGTCCTTCCGCTTTGGAAATTCCGCCTAACGTAAATGGCGTAAAAGTAGAATCTACCAACGAAATGTTGGAAGCTTGTATGTCCGCTTACGGCGATATGGACGTAGTAATTAAAGCTGCTGCTGTAGCTGACTACCGTCCTCGCGATGTAGCTGACCAAAAAATTAAAAAGAAAACTGACGACGCATTGACTGTCGTTATGGATAAAAACCCGGACATTCTGAAAGAATTGGGTGCACGCAAAGCTCATCAAATTTTGGTAGGCTTCGCTGCTGAAACCCAAAATCTTTTGGAAAATGCACGTGAAAAAATCGTTAAGAAAAACTTGGATATGATTGTTGCCAACGACGTAACCGCAGCAGGCGCAGGCTTCAATGCTGATACTAACATTGTTAAGTTCCTGTTCCCCAATGGCGAAGTTCGTTCTTTGGAACAAATGGCTAAAACCCAAGTTGCTAATATTTTGCTTGATACCGTAATGGAATTGAAAGCAAAAAAATAAGACGAAAATTTTGTGGAAAGAATGTAAATTTCTTTACATTTCTATTGCAAAGTTACTAGATATACCTTATAATTAGGTACGTTAATTTTAAAACTACTCATCAAGAGCGGTGGAGGGAATGGCCCTGTGAAACCGCAGCAACCCTTGCAGAGTGATGTCTGCAAAAAGGTGCTAAATCCTGCGTGTAACGTAAGATGAGAATGCTTCATTAAAGTCGTTGATTTGTGGCGTTCTCGATTGAGGACGCCTTTTTTATTTTTTAGGCAAGCGTGTGTATTAAAAGAAAGGAAACTAGAATGAGAAAATTATTTACTTCTGAATCCGTAACTGAAGGTCATCCCGATAAGATTGCTGACCAAATTTCCGATTCCGTATTAGATGCTATTTTAGCTCAAGACCCTAAAGGTCGTGTTGCTTGTGAAACTGTTGTAACCACTGGTCAAATCCACGTTGTTGGTGAAATTTCTACTACCTGCTATGTTGATATTGCTAGCATTGCTCGTAATGCTGTAATTGAAATTGGTTATGACCGTGCAAAATATGGTTTTGACGGTAACACCTGTGGTGTGCTGATTTCCATTGACGAACAATCTCCCGACATTGCTATGGGCGTTGACAAAGCTTTGGAAGCAAAAGAAGGCAATGCTGCAGAAGAAGAAACCGGTGCTGGCGACCAAGGTATGATGTTTGGTTATGCAACCAACGAAACTGAAACCTTAATGCCCATGCCTGCATACTTGGCTAACAAACTTTCCTTGCGTTTGACCCAAGTTCGCAAAACCGGCGTGCTTCCGTACCTCCGTCCGGACGGCAAAACTCAAGTAACTGTTGAATATGTTGATGGCAAACCTGTTCGTATCGATGCTATCGTAATTTCTTCCCAACATGCTCCGGAAGTTGAAAATGCTCAAATTCGTAAAGACATCATCGAACACGTTATCAACGCTGTAGTTCCTGCAGAAATGTTGGACGAAAACACTAAATACTACATCAATCCCACTGGTCGTTTCGTAATTGGTGGTCCGCAAGGCGATGCTGGCTTGACTGGTCGTAAAATTATCGTAGATACCTATGGTGGCATGGCTCGTCACGGCGGCGGTGCTTTCTCCGGTAAAGACCCCTCCAAAGTTGACCGCAGTGCAGCTTACGCAGCTCGTTACGTTGCTAAAAACGTTGTTGCTGCAGGCTTGGCAGATAAATGCGAAATCCAATTGGCTTATGCTATCGGTGTAGCACAACCTGTTTCCGTTTTGGTTGAAACCTTTGGTACTTCTAAAATTGACGAAGAAAAAATCGCTGAACTGGTTAAAAAGAACTTCTCTTTGAGCCCCAGCGGTATCATTCGTGAATTGGACTTGCTCCGTCCGATTTACAAACAAACTGCAGCTTATGGTCACTTCGGCAGAACTGATGTAGATCTGCCTTGGGAACACACTGATAAAGCAGCGGCTTTGAGAGAACAAGCTGGTTTGTAATATTTTGATTTGAGGGATAGGGAATTAATGAAAGATTTGAAGGAATTACTTGATTATCAAGAAGATAAAAATATAATGGCACTGTTGCCTATTTTCGTATTCATAGTACTGTTTGTAGGTAGCGGTATCATTACCGGTGACTTTTATCTGATGCCTACTACCATGGCGTTTTTGGTAGCACTTTTTGTAGCACTTTTACAAAACAAAAAGTTCAGCTTTGAAGAAAAACTGGTAGTAGCTGCAAGTGGTGCAGGCGATGTAAACATTATTACTATGTGCATCATCTATTTGCTGGCTGGCGTGTTCAGCGCAGTAGTAACTGCTGCTGGCGGCGTAACCAGTACCGTAAACTTTGCTTTAAGCATTATTCCGGTAGACTTTGCTGTAACTGGTTTGTTCCTGATGGGTTGCTTTATCTCTTTGGCAATGGGTACTTCCTGCGGTACTATCGCAGCACTTGCTCCCATTTCCGTGGATATTGCTACTAAAACCGGTTATAATCCGGCGATGTGTATTGGCGCAGTAGTGTGCGGTGCAATGTTTGGTGATAACCTTTCTATGATTAGTGATACTACCATTGCGGCAGTTCGTACTCAAGGCTGCGAAATGAGCGACAAATTTAAAGCTAACTTTAAAATTGTTCTGCCGGCAGCAATCGCAACCGTTTTGATTTTCTACTCCATCTCCAGTGGTAACGCTTACGTGGCTAATACTGATTTGCAATACAATGTTATTCAAATCGTACCCTATTTGCTGATTTTGGTTGGCGCAATCTTTGGCGTGAACGTATTTGTTCTGCTTGGTGGCGGTACCATTGTTTCCGTATTCGTTGGTTTGTATACTGGTACCTTCACTGCTGGCAATATCCTTGGCTTGACTGGCAAAGGCTTGTCCGGTATGTACGAAATCTCCATTATTGCAATATTGGCAGCGTGTATTAGTGCTCTTGTTAGAATGAACGGTGGTTTCAAATGGATTTTGGACAGCGTACAAGGTAGAGTAGGTGGCTACAAAGGCGGTCAATTTGGTATTGGTGCTCTTGTTTTGATGATGGACTTTGCTACTGCGAATAACACCATCGCAATCGTATTGGCAGCTCCTTTGGCAAAACAAATTGCTGAAACCTTTAAAATCTCTGCAAAACGCAGTGCATCTCTTTTGGATATCTTTTCCTCTGTTGGTCAAGGTTTGATTCCTTACGGTGCGCAACTGCTTTCCGCAGCAGCTCTTACCGGCTTGACTCCGCTGGTAATTATGCCGTACTTGTATTATCCGATTCTTATGTTGGTATGCGTTGTAGCGTATATCCTCATAAGCAAAGAAGGCGAATAAAAAATAGAACCAGTTGTTTAAAGTGTTACACTTTAGCAACTGGTTTTTTGTTTTTTCTTTTTAAATTATTTTATTTTTGGAATAAGTTAAGTTGTATGCTACAATGGGAATAACATTTTCATATTAGCTCGAAATATTTTAACACAATGGCTATAAAAATTACGATGTGCCATTGAGAAGGAGATTATTATGATTACAGAACGCGAGATTTATTTGACTAACCCTGAAGAAAAAAGAAAGATTGTTGAATTCTTGGAAGGCTTTAATCTGACTTTTACCGGTAACATTGACTATACCATGGGTCTTTATGATGGGGAAGAACTTATCGGCACCGGTTCTTTGGGCGGACGTGTTATGAGAGATATTGCGATTAAAATGTCTTATCAAGGCAGAGGCTTAACTCGTCGTATCATTCGCAATCTGCAAATCGAATCTTATCGTCGTGGCGTAACCGGTAACCAAGTATATACCAAACCGGAAAACGTTAAAGTATTTGAACACGTTGGCTTCAAAAAAGTTGCTGTGGCTAAACCCTTTGCTGCTTTGTTGGAATCCGGTACTAATACTTTGGAAGAATATTTGGAACGCATTGGTCGTATCTTGGGTGCAGGTAACGGTAAAAAACGTTCTGCAATCATCATGAACTGTAATCCTTTTACTTTGGGACACCGTGCTGTAATTGAAGAAGCTGCTCGTAACAGTGATGAAGTGGTTATTTTTGCAGTACAAGAAGACCGTTCTGCAATTCCGTTCTCTGACCGTTTCTCTTTGATGAAACAAGGCGTTGCAGATTTGCGTAACGTTGTTGTAATCAGCGGTGGTGACTACATTGTTTCTAATGCAACTTTCCCCACTTACTTCATTAAAGGTACTGACGAATTGGCAGCACAAACTCGTCTTGATGCAATGATTTTCGCACAACGTATTGCTCCTGAACTGAACATCACTGCTCGTTATGTTGGTGAAGAACCTAACGACAAGACTACTATGGCGTACAATATGGCAATGAGTGAAATTTTGCCGGAAAACGGTATCGAACTTCACATTATCCCTAGAAAAGAAGTTACTGAAGGCGAAGTAATCAGTGCTTCCAAAGTTCGTAGAGCAGTACTTGCTGGCGACTGGGATGCTGTAGCTGCTATGGTTCCGAAAAGCACCTTGGTTTACTTGCAAAGTGACAAAGGCAATGAAATTATTAAACGTATCGAATTGATGGAAACTATCAAAGGCGGTATCAGATAAAAATACGAAACGCATCTGCTTTTTACAGGTGCGTTTTAATTTTTTGAGGAAATGTATTTTGTATACAAAGATTTTTTTCTTGAATGACAATGGGTGAATGTAATAGAATAATTAGCGTGTGTAAAATTTTTACTCAGTTTAAAAAGAAAAATATTTATTTGGAGGTTGTAAGATGAGTGAAGAAAAGAAAACTAAAGTTTTAAGAAAACCGACTTTCTTAGAAGCGTTCACCCCGCTTTTTGCAATGTTGGTTATTTTGACCTACGGTAAAGGCGTAAAAGGTTTCGCTACTGAACCGTTGCTCCTTTTGGTTGCATGCGTTGCAGCTTTTGTTGCTTTCCGCGTTGGTGTAACCTGGGACGATATTATGGATGAAGTTTGCATTAAAATTGCAAAAGGTATGCCTGCAATTTTGATTCTCGTAAGCGTTGGTGCTCTTGTTGGTACTTGGATGGCAGCAGGGACTATTCCTTTGATGATTTATTATGGCGTGCAAATGGTTGACCCCCAATGGATGCTGGTAACTTCTTTCTTGATTACCGCAGTTGTATCCGTAGTAACCGGTACTTCTTGGGGTTCTGTTGCTACTATGGGTGTTGCTCTCATGGGCATTGCTTCTACTTTGGGCGTATCCTTGCCGGCTACCGCTGGTGCTGTAATCGCTGGTTCCTACTTCGGTGATAAAATTTCCCCGTTGTCCGATACCACCAACTTGGCTCCTATCGCTGCAGGCAGCAACTTGTATGAACACATTGGTCATATGTTCTGGACCACTATTCCTGCAACCATCATTTCTTTGATTGTGTATGCTTTCATCGGTATGAATTCCAATGGCGCTGCTGACGTTAATTCTGCTTCCGTAACTAAAAT
>CALCHC010000071.1 GCA_937901335.1 uncultured Phascolarctobacterium sp.
CCAAAGAATTTAGGACCGGCAATGTAACCAACTGAAGTTACAAACAAGATAAGACCTAAAGCTTCAATAATTGACAAGCCGCTTGAAAAGTCATAAGGCTTTGCTGAAGCGGCGAAAAGTAATTCGCCGGCTTCATCTACGTGGAAGAACAATGCGCCGAAAAGCAACGCAATAATAAACACGCCTGCGTCACCTAAGGAAATTCCCTTAATGGTAATTCTACCAAGAGCATAACCAACTAAAAGAACGCCAAACACTACAAAAAGTAATGTATAAATATTACTAATGGAAATAACTCCGCCAAAAATACTCATTTAAAATTCCTCCTTAAAAATCCTTCTGTTTGGTATAGTTAGGAAGAAGTTTAGGAGAAACTGCATCAGTCTTGATGCCTGCGTCTGCCATTTCTTTCTTAAAGCTTTCAACGTGGTCAAGGTTAAGCTTATCACTAACAGTTGTGTTTTTAGCAACTGCAGCAGCGTTTACACCTGCATTACGTCCAAATACGATAATATCTAAAAGTGAGTTACCCATAAGACGGTTTTCACCGTGGATACCACCAACGGCTTCACCTGCAACAAAGAGGTTTTCAACGTCTGACATACCGTTGTCAGCAATCTTGATACCGCCGTTTTGATAGTGGAGTGTAGGATAGATAAGAATAGGTTGCTTACGCATATCAATACCATACTTAAGATACATACGCATCATAGCAGGGATTCTCTTTTCGATAGTACCCTCACCGTGAATCATATCAATCATAGGAGAGTCAAGCCAGATACCCTGACCGCCATTAAATGTATCGATACCCTTACCCTTGCGGCACTCTCTGATAACAGAAGATGCGCAAACGTCACGGGTTTCAAGAGGATACATAAATGCTTCGCCATCAGAGTTGATAAGTTGAGCACCGATAGAACGAACCTTTTCAGTAACCAATGCACCAAAAATTTGTGAAGGATAAGCCGCACCTGTTGGATGGTACTGTAAAGTATACGCGTAAAGCAAGGGAGCACCTGCACGATAAGCCAGAACAAGACCGTCAGCAGTAGCGCCGTAGTGGTTAGAAGTTGGGAAACCTTGATAGTGCATACGACCTGCACCACCGGTAGCGATGATT
>CALCHC010000072.1 GCA_937901335.1 uncultured Phascolarctobacterium sp.
CCTGCTGGAGTCATACCAAGTTCTTCTGTTCGTTTAGTGATTTGGTACATACCAATGGCAACGCCCTCGCCGTGAGTGTACTCTCCATAAGCGTAGTGCTGTTCTACTGCATGACCAAGAGTGTGACCAAAGTTGAGAATACCACGGAGTCCGGTATCGAACTCATCTTCTTCAACAATGCGAGCCTTAATTGCGCAACAAGTAGCTACAACACTACTAATATCTGTCAAAAGTTCGCTATCATCTGCATAGCCCGCAATCTTGTCAAAAAGGTTAGCATCTTGAATGCAACCATACTTAATAGCTTCTGCCAAGCCATCGTGCAAAAAGCGGACAGGCAAAGTGGAAAGTAAATTCGTGTCGATGAAAACACCCTTAGGTTGATAGAAAGCTCCTGCTAAATTTTTGCCTGCTTTCAAATCTACTGCAACCTTACCGCCAACGCTACTATCTATTTGCGCCAGGAAAGAAGTCGGAACTTGCACGAAAGCAATGCCACGCATAAAGCTTGCAGCGGCAAAACCACCTAAGTCACCTACAACGCCGCCACCTAAAGTTACCAGCACGTCGCTTCTGGTTAAACCGCTTTCTGCGATTTGTTCCAGAACTTGGCTGAGCACTTGCATATTCTTGCTTTGCTCACCAGCTTCAATGGTAACGATAGTTGCAGGCAAGCCTGCTTCGTTTAAGGAATGTTGCAATTCTTCACCATACAAGGGAGCAACGTTAGTATCACTAACAATTACTGCTCGCTGTGCTTTAGGTACGAGAGCAGCAATCTTAGCACCAACAGTAGGCAGTAAGCCTGCACCAATTTCTATATCATAAGCATGTTTTCCTAAATCAACATGAATCTTCTCCATTAGTAGAGTTCCTTTCTTCTGGCTGCAGCTGTACGCATCATTTCCTTCATCTGCTCGCCATCACCTGCACGCAGCGCCTTACGCCACAAGTCAAGCTGTTCAATATATTTATCAATTTCGTCAGCAACTTTTTCCCTATTAGCAAGGAACAAGCCGCACCACAATTCCGGGTTAATATCTGCAACACGAGAACCGTCCTTAAAGCTACCTGCTACGAAGAACTTAGTCTTATCGTTGTAAGAAATACTGTTCATCAAGGCAACTGCGGTAACGTGAGTAAGATTACTGGTATAGGCGATAATTCTATCGTGTTCTTCCGGAGTTACCCTAACAGTATTGCGACAACCTAAAGCCATGGCGAATTTTTCCAACCATTGAATAGTGTCTTCGCGGTTGTGCTTTTCGGGAACGATAATGTAATTGGCGTCGCGGAAGATTTCTGCTTCGCTCATTCCAAGGCCACTGCCTTGACGACCTGCCATGGGATGACCGGAAATAAATTCCATACCAACTTTCAATTCAGCGTGGGCATCTTTAGTCAAAGTACCTTTGATACCGGAAACATCTGTAATCAAAACATCGTCTTTAAAATATTGCACATTGTTACGGAGGAAATCCAAAACGCCTTCCGGATATACCGCGCAAATGATAACATCTGCTTCGCGAAGTGCTTCGGTAGGTTCGTTCAAAACCAAGTTAGCAAGACCAAGACGTTGTACTTGCAGACAAACCTCTTTATCTATTTCCACGGCAATAATATTTTTAACACCCAAGTTGCGTAAAGCCTTGGCGTAGGAGCCACCTATTAGCCCCATCCCAATAATGGCAAACTTTAATTGTTCCCACTTAGTGCTTCTACCACGCTTGGTTATTTCTACTACTTGTTCAACAGCTTCATCTTTTAAGAAAGGCTCTTTGTCAAAGCCTGCAGTATCACCAACAATGCCAAACAATGTAATATTAGCACCGCGGCTTTCGTGAATGATAAAGCCTTGGTTTTCTAAATTTACTCTAATTCGTAACTTGGCTTCTTCCGAAGCATCAGGTTTAAATACGATAATCATAATTATCTTTCCTTCTATTATATATTACAAATCTCTACCAACGATTTGTGCAATGCCTTTCAGTTCGCCCATCAGGTGAGCAAAGGTTTCCGGACGCAAGGATTGAGCGCCGTCACACAAAGCATGTTCAGGATCATTATGTACTTCAATAATCAAACCGTCAGCACCAACAGCAACTGCTGCTTTTGCCAAAGGTTCTACCATCCAAGATAAGCCGGCAGCGTGGGACGGGTCAACAATTACCGGTAAATGGCTCAGCTTTTTAACTGCAGGGATTGCACTTAAATCTAAAGTGTTACGGGTGAAAGATTCAAAAGTTCTGATACCGCGTTCACACAGGATAACGTTTTCGTTACCGCCTGCCATAATGTATTCTGCGGACATAATCCATTCTTCAATGGTTGCAGAAAGACCACGTTTCAAAAGAATGGGAGTTTTAATTTTACCAAGCTCTTTCAAAAGCTCGAAGTTTTGCATATTGCGTGCGCCTACTTGGATAAGATCAACATCTTCTACGAAGCGTTCAATTTTATCTGCGCTCATAATTTCAGTTACGATAGGAAGACCAGTTTCAGCTTTAGCAGCTTTCAGGTAATCAAGACCAATTTCTTTTAAACCTTGGAAGCTGTACGGGGAAGTTCTAGGTTTAAACGCGCCGCCACGAAGCATGCTTGCGCCACCAAGTTTTACAGATTTAGCTACGCTAGTTACTTGCTCAACGCTTTCTACAGAACACGGACCTGCAATAACTTGCAACTTGCGACCGCCAATGGGAATACCTGCTACATTAACAATGCTATCTTCCGGATGGAACATACGGTTAGCACGTTTGAAAGGTTCTTGTACGCGCATAATTTTTTCGATGGAATCATCGGAAATCAAAGTACGCATATCAAAAGCACTGGTGTCACCAACAATGCCGTACAAAGTAACGTTCAAGCCATTACTTTCGTGGATTTGAAAGCCAACGTTTTCCAGTTTGGCTCTAATTCTCAGTTTTGCTTCTTGGGTTGCGCTAGGTTTAAATACGATAATCATAATTTGTTCGCTCCTTTACTATGCTACAATTCTACAATACTACTCTATAGTTAAAGCGAAAGCTTTAAATAGACATTATTAAGTTTGCACATTCTACAATACTACAATTCTACAAACTGCTAAATTTATTATGATAGCTCCCCTATTTTTAAGGGGAGCTATACATATTTTGAAGTTATCTTACAAGTCACGACCAACGATTTGTGCGATACCTTTCAGTTCGCCCATCAATCGTGCGAAGCGTTCCGGTTTCAAGGATTGTGCGCCGTCACATTTTGCGTGTTCAGGATCATTATGCACTTCAATCAACAAACCGTCTGCACCAACAGCGATTGCTGCTTTTGCCAAGGGTTCTACCATCCACCACAAGCCTGCTGCATGGGACGGGTCAACGATTACCGGCAAATGGCTCAGCTTTTTAACTGCGGGGATTGCGCTCAGGTCGAGAGTGTTGCGGGTGAAGGTTTCGAAAGTTCTTACACCACGTTCGCACAGGATAACGTTTTCGTTACCGCCTGCCATGATGTATTCTGCAGACATGATCCATTCTTCGATGGTAGCAGAAAGACCACGTTTCAAGAGAATCGGGGTTCTAGTTTTACCAAGCTCTTTCAAAAGCTCGAAGTTTTGCATATTACGTGCGCCTACTTGGATAACATCAACATCTTCTACGAAGCGTTCAATTTTATCTGCACTCATGATTTCGGTTACGATGGGAAGACCAGTTTCTTCACGAGCAGCTTTCAGATAATCAAGACCAAGTTCTTTTAAACCTTGGAAGCTGTAGGGAGAAGTTCTAGGTTTGAAAGCACCGCCACGAAGCAAGCTAGCGCCACCAAGTTTTACGGATTTAGCAACGGTAATTACTTGTTCTTCACTTTCTACGGAACAAGGGCCTGCCATTACTTGAATCTTGCGACCGCCAATGGGTACGCCTGCTACATTAATGATGCTGTCATCCGGATGGAAAGCACGGTTAGCGCGTTTGAAAGGTTCGGATACACGCAGTACTTTTTCAACGCAATCATAAATGCGGAGCATGTTAATGTCCAGCGCACTGGTATCACCAATAATACCGAAAATAGTGTTACCGATACCGGTAATTTCATTAATCATATAACCTTGGTTTTCAAGTTTTTCTTTAATACCTGCTTTAGTTTCATGGGGTGCATTGGGTTTGAATACGATTACCATAAGATTTCTCTCCTTTGTTTTGTAAGCTTAAGATAGTGCTTTTAGTATTTTTCTTTAAACTTACTACCACGATTATTTACCCCCCTGGGTAATGTATCGCCGCTCGCTTAAAATAAAAAGGGCTCTCGTAAGAGAGCCCTTGTAAAAACATATCTGTTGAGGTAGCTAAACTAAACCTCGCTACCGAAAAAGGCACTGTTTACGACAAACTGCATTATGAATTTTGGCAAGCAAAATAACCGGTGCTAAAGTAGTTTCTAAAGACCGGTGCAAAGTAGCCGTATTCAACTGCAGTGTTCTTTAAAACAATGTCCATTTTCATTCACCTGTAAGTAAAAATTATGCCTTTGTGTTCAAAAGCTATTGTGGTAATTCTACTCTTTTGGTGGACAACAGTCAAGCAAAATGCAATATTTGGTTTTAAATTTACTTTTTGCAAAAGGAAGTGTAAAGTTTTTAACAGATAAACTTATTAAAATGTAAACTTAACTCACGCCATAGACAACTTCAAAATCTAAACAATAGCTACGCAACAAGCCAAGCTGTTCATGATTTTTATCATATTCTTTGGCATCGCCTGCTACCAACTGAACTACTATCTTTCCTTTTTGGGCAGCAGTAACCATTTCTACAACTACCTTCTCTAAAGAAAGTCCTGCACTATTAAAAAATTCACAACCATCTTTAGCATAATCTAACAGCTGTAAATTAATCGGCGGTTCCGGATAAATAATCAAATCTGCTAACTCTATCAAATCCAATCCTTTAACCGTAATCAAATCCAAAGGACCAGGTCCAGCACCAATAAAATAAATCATCCTTTTTACCTCACCTTTCCAAACAAATAATATCCATCGGAATCCTATTGTGTTGTAAATTATTGTAAACTATATACTTAGTATATACTCAAGCTATTTTTATAAATCTCAAAGCACCATACACAAATGAGCTGTTCTTTTACAAGAACAGCTCATTTGTGGTGGAGAAGTGTAGTATATGAAAAAGCCTACAAGAATAGGCGTTTTCCCATATTATTTCGCTTTATGTTTTTCAAAGAAAGCGTTATATTCTTCAATAATTTTATTAGCATTTTGGATTGCTAAATTTCTTTGCTCAACAATCATATTCAAATCATCAGTTGCAGCATCAATATATTTTTGAGCAGCATCCATATAAGCGTTTACAGCTGCAACATATTTAGTAATACCTTTAGTATCAGATATAGAAGCAGGAACGGGAGGAACTTTAGGCAACACTTGTTCCTGCAAGGGGTATGCCACAGTCAGGTTAGTTTTCGGGGTAACAACTTCTTTAGTTGTATCACTAACCTTTTCTTGAGCATACGCCACAGTTGCGATACCAAACACCAACATCATAACTAAAATCAATTTGTTTATTTTTTGTTTACACATAATTTTCTCGCTCTCTCTTTAGTAGGGTTTAACAAACTATAAAAATGGGAGAGTGCCGCCGCAAAGCGGCACTCTCATTAAATAATATTATAATTCTTATGATTTAGAAAGAATATCTCAACCCAAGATTCCATTTCCAGTTGGTGTCAACTTCACCACCAAAAGTTTTTTCAAGGTCGAAATACAAATGGGTTGCATCACTAATGTTAATGTTGGTACCTACGCCAACTTCCCACCAGCCACCACCAAGATCTTGTTCAACAGTTCTGCTGGTAGAGCCATTTACAAAGTTCACTTGTGCTTCACCGTCAAAATCATACAAGTAGGATGCACGAGCATAAATGTTGCCTTTGCTAAGGTCTTTACCCAAGCTAAAACCAACACGACCAACAACGCTTTGCATATCTTCTTGAATAACATTTCTGCTACCAACATTATATTTTGCTTCACCAACATTACCATAGGTAAGTTCCACTTGAGGTTCAATCCACAAACCGTTATCTTTGGTAAAACGTTTGCCATATTCTGCACTTACGCTATAACCATTAGCATCCCAAGAACCTTTATCAGAAGCAACATTGAAATCATTTTCTAAACGTTCGTATCTAGCAATCAAGTCAACAAAGCTACCATCGTTGTTTAATTTGCTACCATACACATTTAAGCCTTTAGATTTGCTTTCAGTAGTTACGTTAGCGCTATTAGCATCACCTTCAGTGTAGCTCAAAGCAACACCAACAGTCCAAGACGGGTCAGTACTA
>CALCHC010000073.1 GCA_937901335.1 uncultured Phascolarctobacterium sp.
TTGTGTTAATGAATACTATTTTAGACTTTTGCAGCTCTTATGACTTTTTCAGCAAGCTCTTTGAGAGAAATGCGTTGCGCCATACTAAACTGTTGCAGTTTTTTGTAAGCTTCTTGTTCCGTCATACCATGAGCCGCCATAAGAATCCCTTTGGCTTTATCAAGTAGCTTGCGAGTTTCCAGACTTTCTTTCAAATCTGCAAGCTCTGCGTTCAAACGTTCCAGCTCCTCGTCCCTTTTACGCAATTCCGTAATGTCCTGCAAAATGACGATGGCACTACCACCTTGTGCTTTAGGAACTACAGGAAGCACTCTTACATCAAGGAGCAAACCATGAAAAGTAAACTCTTTTTGTTCAGCAACGCCCGTGTCGATAACCATACCAACTAAAGGCCAGTTAATTTCCAAATGATTAGTACGCTTGCCAAGCAGTTCATTAATGCCCATAACTTGGAACAAATGCTTTGCTTCATTGTTAGCAGCAACAATCACTTTGTTTTTATCAACAACCATCAAGCCATCTGCAGAAGAAAGTCGTTTATAGTTACTTTCTTTTTCCACAGGTTTAGGCAAATTGAAAAGCAATTCTACAGTTTCTCGAATAATGATTTCTTCCGGGTCAAGGGTGTCAAAGCTTAAAGCTCCGTAACATTTACCACGCAAGTCGCGCAAAGGATACACCCAAAAACTATTGAAGACGCCCAGTTCCAGTTCACGCATGCCACGCACAACCATATTCTGTTGTAACGCGCGATGCACTAAAGGTTCTTCCACCACACGCACCTTGCGACCTGTCAAATCAGGCTGCGCCTTGCCAAACTGAGTCAAAGGTTGTACTTGTTTCAAGACCTGTAAAAACTTCTTGTCTTCATCCAGCAAGTAAACAGTTACCCTGGCGTGAGCAATATCCGCCGCCAATTCTAAACCTGACAACAGAGTTTGTAACATATTTTTTTGTTCTGCTGTCAAAGTGCTTAACATGTTTTTCCTCGCTTACCTTTTCTGTGTCCTTTCCCCAACTTTTGGAGATAATCCACGAACTTATCCACAATATCCACAAGCTTATACACAGGAATTATTGCGTTTTTTCGTCAATTCTTCTTATTTATCCACATTATCCACAGAGTTATACACCGAATGTACTCGTGTTTATCCCAATTTAAGTGATGGAACAGCGTTCAAATCCAGTGGACTTTCCATGCCTGCTTGATACATAAAGTAACCACGACAAGCAATCATTACAGCATTGTCAGTGCATAAGATGGGCATCGGGGCAACCAATTCTGCTCCAATGTCGCTCATAGCCTTAGCTAAGGTTGTTTGCAGTGTTTTGTTGGCAGACACACCACCTGCAAGAACAATTTTCTTGAGACCGGTATCTTTCATTGCACGCACAGCTTTTTGTACTAAAGCGTTAGTTACTGCGTATTGGAAAGAAGCAGCTACGTCTGCGCGGTTAATCTCACGCTTAGCTTGCTCCTGATTATGCAAATAGTTGATTACTGCGGATTTCAAACCGCTAAAGCTAAATTCATAGGGAGCATCCAGTTTTGCTACCGGGAATTCGATTGCGTGAGGATTACCATCCAACGCAAGTTTTTCGATTTCCGGGCCACCAGGATACTGCAAGCCCATCACGCGGGCGATTTTATCGAAGGCTTCGCCAGCCGCATCGTCGCGGGTTTGGCCAAGCATTTCAAAGCTGTTATAGCCTGTAACTTTCAAAAGCGCAGTGTGACCGCCACTTACTACCAACGCCATAAAGGGAGGTTCAAGTTCAGGGTCAGTCAAAAAGTTAGCAAAGACATGACCTTCCAAATGGTTTACACCAATCAGCGGTTTATCAGTTGCCCAAGCTAAAGACTTCGCTGCACTAAGACCAACCAAGAGTGCACCTACAAGACCGGGACCATAAGTTACAGCTACAGCGTCAATGTCGTCTAAGGTAACATTAGCTTGTTGTAAAGCTTCGTCAATAACGGGCATAATGTTTTCAATATGCTTACGAGAAGCAATTTCAGGCACTACGCCGCCAAATTTACGGTGAATGACAATTTGGGAAGAGATAATGTTACTCAAAACCTCGCGTCCATTTTTCACTACCGCAGCAGCAGTTTCGTCACAGCTGCTTTCAATACCTAAAATATATACATCCTTACTCATTTGAGTTTATACCTCGTCTATACAACCACATAATGATTGCATCTTCGTGGTTGTCTTCATAATAATTAGGACGAATCCCCTCACTGGCAAAGCCACAAGTAATATACGCCCTTTGCGCCGCAATATTGCTTTCGCGCACTTCTAAGGTCATAGCTTCCGCATCCAGTTCCCACGCCTTGTTAATCATGGCAGCGGTCAAACGAGTACCATAATTTTTACCACGCTCTGCTTTAGTAACGGCAACGCGAGTAACTTGCGCTTCACCTGCTACAAGCCAAAAGCCTGCGTAACCAATGGTTCTACCATCTGCTTCCATAATAAGGTAATGGGTAAGCTCATTGTTCAGCTCGTTCAAAACCATATTTTCGTTCCAAGCATCGTGGAAGGATTCTGCTTCCATGGCAACTACAGCAAGAACATCTGCAGCAGACATTTCCCTAAAAGTTATTGTTGCTGTAATTTCTTCTGACGTTCTTCCCACAGTTCCTCCGCTTCTGACCTTCTAATATAGTAAGGTTCCAAACCAAAAATCTTTTTATCTGCTTCATGATCAAATTCTACTTCTGCCAAAAGTGCAACACTGGAAGCCTTGGGCATCAAGAAAGTTTTAGGAGCAAGCTTCACGTTGGCAGGCAGTTCCACCTTTTCCAGTTTCTTACATTCACCTAAAATTAAAGCAGGCATACCAAATTCAACAATGCGTTCCAACAAACGGTCTTTGTTAACAACTTCGCTTGCAGCAAGTTCTACCAGCTTGCCTTCTTGCCATTGGTACAGTGCTTGATAGTAGTTACCTTTTTGTGCATCAAGCACGGGAGAAATAACAAAGCCTTCCAAAGGAATGTTATAAGCCAAAGCTTTCAAGGTATCTACGCCGTGAAGCAAACATTGCCAGCTATAAGCCATTGCTTCTGCAGTAGCAAGACCAATGCGAAGTCCGGTAAAAGAACCAGGGCCCATGCTTACAGCAATTAAATCTATATCTTGTTTTTTAGTATTAGTACGTTTCAGCAGTTGTTCCAATTGGGGCAACAAACCTTCAGAGTGAGTCATACCCATATTGATATTATATTCTGCTGTAATTTCGCCATCACGACAAAGTGCTACACTGCACACTTTAGTCGCAGTATCAATTGCCAAGGTCAGCAAATTTCTCCACCTCCTGCAAAAGTTCCTCGTAACGCTCGCCATTAGCAGTAAGCACAGCTTTACGCCCCGCTCCGTCCAAAAGCAAAGTTACCTGTAAATATTCTTCCGGTAATTGTTCGGAGAAAAGTTCCGCCCATTCAATGAGGGTTACACCTTCACCACCGGCATATTCATCAAAACCAATATCTTCTAATTCTTCAGGGCGATTAAGGCGATACAAGTCAAAGTGTCTAACTTCCAGTTCTTCGCCATCGTACACGTTCATAATAGCAAAGGTAGGACTGGTAACATCTTCTTCCGCAACACCAAGAGCCAAGGAGATACCCCTGCTCATCAAGGTTTTGCCTGCACCTAAATCACCGGTAAAACAAAATACGTCACCGCTTTGAGCAAGCTTGCCAAGCAAATTGCCAAGCTTTTCAGTTTCTACAGCGGTAGGCAAATAAATTTCCATAAACTCCTCCGTCAGTGCTACGCACTGCCACCTCCCCTACAGGGGCGGCTTGTCTTAACAAAAAGCAGTACCAGCCTTAGCCGGTACTGCTTACTTTTATTTTTGCAGTAATGATTCGTTACGTTTCAAAGGGTCTTCCACATCAAGGTGTCCACCCAAAGTAATCACTTTTTTACCTTCAACAAGAATTTGCACCTGTTTAACTTCAGGAAACTCTGTCAAAGTATTCACTATTGCACCGGTCATCATAACTTCATTATACGACCCTTGTCCATTTTTGACAATTTCTTTGCTGAAATTAGCAAGAGCAGTTCCTTCAGGAGTAATGCTAAAGCTAAGCACTCTGGTACCGTGCGGAATAACATCCTCAAACTTAGTGCTTTGAGGTTTAGCACCAACCAAAGCTAAGAGTGCGTTTTCCGGTAATGCTTTACCATTATCAGTCATGGTAAATGTTTCAGGGATAAGCTTTTCACTACCATCAGCAGCTGCACGATAAATAGTAAAGCTAATTTGTTTGGGAGGCTCCGGTTTATCCTTTTGGAAGAAGGAGCAACCCGTTATAACTACGCTGAATACAACCAGCATCAATAACAAAATCTTTTTCATCTCTAAGCCTCCATTATTTAAAGTAATTTTCAACACCTTCAGCAATCAATTTAGCTGTCTTAGTTTGGAACCAGTTACCACGCATCAGCTTTTCTTCCTTTTTATTACTGATAAAGCACAGTTCCAACAAAGTAGCAGGCATGCTGCAACGCTTGATTACATAAAAGTTTGCTTCACGAAGGCCCAAGTTGTCCCTGCCATAGTTTTCTGTCAGGTTATCTTGAATGGACTTAGCAATTTTAGCGTCAAATTTTGTTTTCGGATAATAGTAGGTGCTAAAACCGCCTACCTTTTTATTTACAGAAGAATTGATATGCACGCTAATGAACAGGTCAGAATTATTCTTTTCTGCTATGTTAATGCGCGCTTGGAGTTCATCCACATCGCCGGCACCGGGGCCTGCAACCTCTTTATCGGTACTGCGAGTCATATGAACGATGGCACCCATTTCTTCCAAGTTTTGTTTTAAACGTTTGGAAATTTCCAAGGTGATGTTCTTTTCCAAAGTTCCTTTATCGCCAACAGCACCGGGGTCACTACCACCATGACCGGGGTCGATGGTAATGATTTTGCCTTCAATGCCACCTTCGGTTAAGAAAGTTCCTGCAGGCTTAGCTGCAGCAGCACCCTTTTTCTTTTTAAGTTCTTTTTCGCGTTTCTTCTTTTCTTTTTCTTTTCTCTTACGTTCTTTTTCTAAAGCCTTTTTATCTTTAGGACTATCTACGCTACCGCCACCAATGGAAACGCTTACAGTAGGAGCAGATACATTACCTTTTAAAGAAACACCAACTTCAGGAGGTTTCTTGCGAGAGTTGGTAGTAGGTTTGTTACCTACTACAGCAGTACCGCTCTTAGTAGTAGGTTCGCTACTAACTTTTGCAGTAGGCTTATCAATAGTGCCATTTGCTACTACGCTAGTAGGAGCAGTGCGTTTTTCTGCAGTAATATCTAAAACTATACGTGCAGGACGCTTTGTATCAGGGTCTTTACGCAAGGTAAAACTTTTATATTCGTTAGCTTCAAGCTTTCTGCTCAAAGGAATCTTGATCAGGGTTTTATCCCCTGCAGGTTCAACCTTCATTACAGATGCCACATTACTACGAGTTTTGGCACTCTTAGCAGCACCTTCCTTTAATGGTGCTTCAACAGTAATGGTCATCAACTTGTCGTTTACTTCAACTTTATAAGGAGCTGCGTCTGTTAAATCTACTACGAAGCGCAGCATATTATCTTTATCCACGCCCCACTTTACGTCAGTAACTTGGGCAGCATTTGCCACAGCACTGACGAGCAGACAGCACAACATAAGTACCAGCAGAAATAATCTACGCACAGTTTCACCTCACAAAAATAATATGCATAATTAACGATTTATTCTATCACTTTTACAGCGTGATTGTAAACCAATTCTTCCGTGTCCAGCATTTCAAACACGTCTGCACGAGCTTCCGGCAAGAAGTTGGCAATCTCGCCAGCTGCAAGTCCTACCTTACCATCCGCAGCGTACTCTCCTGCTAAACCGTGCAAGAACACACCGCACAAGGTTGCTTCCTGCAAGCTAACGCCTTGCGCCGCCAAGCCTGCGATAATGCCGGTTAAAACATCACCACAACCACCGGTAGCCATTGCTTCACAACCAGTTTTGTTAACATACACAGTTCCATCGAGACAGCCAATAACGGTAGCAGCACCTTTCAGCACAACTACTGCGTTCCATCTTACTGCGTATTTAGCAGCAAGTTCGAGACGGTTGGCATTAATTTCTTCAATAGATATACCTGTCAAACGAGCAAACTCTCCGGGATGGGGAGTGAGCACTTTCGGTGCAGACATCTCATTCAAAATATAAGTGTGATCTTTCAGCGCAGTCAAAGCATCTGCATCAATAACAACAGGCACCTCAACTTGCAGTAAGGCTTCACGCACTGCCTTCATAGTTCGTTTGCCAGTACCTAAGCCTGGGCCAATGGCAAGCACGTCAGCAGCATTTGCCTTACTTACAATATCTTCTACCGCTTCGGAAGAAAGTTCGTTATAACCATCTTCACTTAAAGCGTGCACCATTGCTTCATCTAATTTTACTGCTAATAAATCTGCAACGCTCTCACCGGTAAGCAAGCTAACAAGTCCTGCCCCCGCCTTAACACTAGCGCGAGTAGCCATGGCAGCAGCACCAATGAACCCTTGGCTTCCTGCTACAAGAACAACGCGTCCTGCATCACCTTTGTGAGCATCTCGCCCACGAATGGGGAGCAAATTGCTAACAATCTCCGCAGTAAGCAAATATTTTTTACTATTACATTCCGCCAACAAATTAGCAGGCATACCAATTTCTGCAACGTGCAGTTCACCCACAAGCTCTTTAGCAGGATATTGCACCATTCCAGCTTTAACAAGAGCCATGGTAACAGTCACATCTGCATCAATGGCATCTTCATCAGCAGTACCGTTATCAGCATTTACACCAGTAGGAATATCTACTGCCAAAACTTCTGTACCACTGTTATTAATAATTTGGCAAAGCTTTTTATAATTACCACGCAGTTCACCGGCAAAACCAGTGCCAAGCATAGCATCAATAATCAAATCAGAATGGAGGCAGTCCACTTCTACAACAAACAAGCCTTCTTCATCCACAAGGTGCAACACATCCACACCTGCATTTTGCAGCATGGCAAGTTCAAGGGCAGCATCGCCTTGCACCTCGTCAAGATCAGCGCCAAGATACCAAACAGTAACAGCGTAACCGTAATTGGCAAGCCAACGAGCAGCACCAAAACCATCGCCGCCATTATTGCCTTTACCGCATACAACTACAACGCTATTGCCACCATTATTTTGGAGCATTTCCACCGCAGTATCAGCAACAGCTTTAGAAGCGTTCTCCATCAGCACAATACCGGGGATAGCGTATTCTTCCACTGCTAATCTATCTAAGTTTTGCATTTCCTTCGCAGTTACAAGTTTCATTTTAACCCTCCAACACCACGTACGCCATGGCACTATCCTTGCTGTGGCTTAAAGTAACGTGAATTTTTTGCACGCCTTTACTTTCAGCAAGTTCCTTGTGGTAAGCAGTCAAAGTCATTTGGGGACAGCCAAGCTCGTCGTTGAGCACTTCAATATCAGTTAAAGCGCCACCACGAAGCCCTGTGCCAAAAGCTTTCAACACAGCTTCCTTCGCAGCAAAACGTGCAGCAAAGCTGGCAAATTGTTGCTTGCCCCTGTTTTCGCAGTAAGCAATCTCCGCTTCGGTGAACACTCTTTGCTTAAAGCTTTCGCTCTTAACTGCCTTTTCTACTCTATTAATTTCGATAATATCGCAACCGATTCCAATAATCATAAAACTCCCTCAGTCATTGCTTCGCCATGCCAGCTCCCTCATAAGGGAGCCTTCTCCTAAACAAGTTGTTCTTATTATAAAAGGTAACCTATTACTACACCAGTATCCCTATTTAAAACTCTGCTGTTGCTATTTTTAGAAAGCACCTGCACAAAATTCATTGCGCGTTCTTTAGCAGCAGCTTCTGCAATTTTGCGACGCTCTTTCTTTTTAGCCTCAACAAGTTTAGAAATTGCTTTACCACTTACACTTTTAGCAAGGCATTGGTAATTTGTAAGCAGTGCCAATTTTGCTTCCGCTTCTTGGCAAGTTTCCAGTTCGTCTTCCCAATCTTGCAAGCGACAACGAACAGTGCTTTCCATTTGCAAATACTCTTCGTTTTGCCATTCAGCTTGGTACAACCAGCTTACAACATTGTAAACCAATACGGAAAGTTCGCCCTTGCCCATCAGCTTGCACAAATCTTCTTGTGCTGCTTCCTCACAAGCTGCCAAATTTTTCGCCAGTACATTATTGGAAAGCACTTCTGCTTTTTCAACAAGTTCTTCCCACAAATCTACCAAGTTCCAAATATCTTGAAGCTTCACCGCAGCGGTAAGAACTTCGTCAGTTAAAGCAAGTGCTTTGTTTGCAGTTTCCGCAGGAGCAAACACTTTGCCAAATTCCACATAGCTACGGATAAATTGCAAATCTTTTACCAACTGCTTCACAACACTTGCCTCTGCAGTTTTCTTCAAAGCATTTTGCAACATTAAAAGGCTATCGCCACGTTGATGAACAAGTTTCAAAACTTCAAGGCGCGCATTGCCCTCGTTATCCACTTTCACCTTGCCACTTTCCAAATCGCTTTCTATTCCTAAAAGTGCCAAGCCTCTAGCAAATTTACTGCGTTTTTCTGTAAACACAGGCACAAGCTCTGCCATCTTAGCAGCAAAGTTCATCAAAGCGCCCACTTCGCCTTCAACTAATTCTATTTCAATTTCATCAATATCATCTTTGCGTTTGCCAGCAATAATCTTACCATTATCTACTGCAAGTTCTGCCACCGCACCGTCCAAATCTAAAATGTAGGTAGTGCGCACAACATCTACAGTGAAAAGTTTTTCCACACCGTTAGGAGCAAGCTCTGTAAGTTCAAAGCCCAAGCCCATTTCACCAAAGCCTTCGATTACAGCCTTATCCTCAGTCAAAGGAATATTAATTTCCACGCGTTCACTTAAACCGCCACTGCTTTTGCGGTCAGTTTTAATAGTTGCTTCAAAAGAACCGTCACCTTTATCACGCACACGGTAAGCAACACCATTTTTCTTAAAAGCCAAATCAGCAGTATCGTAATAGCTGCTCACAAGGTTACGCTTCTTTTCGCTACCAGCACGCAACACGCCTTTAAGCAGCTCAGAAGCCAACAATTTTTTCAGTTCACGTTTGCCAAGCAAAAGCTTCAATTCTATTTCTACATTTTTTTGCATATCACTCACTGCCTTTCTCTAATCTTCTTACATTCACCACTACGTCGCCACCAAACAAGAGGCACACCAAATGCCACCAGCAAAACTAAAATAGCAACGTAGAATTTATTTGTACCAAAGGAGCCTGCCAAAAAGTTGTAAGCAATAGCTCCTGGAAGCATTCCTAAAAAAGTTGCACCAATATATTTTTTAAGGTCAAAGCCTACGCTACCTGCAATAATGCTTACAGGGTCATAAGGGAAAATCGGAACAGTGCGCAACCATAATAATTTAGTAAAGCTTTTGCTATCTACCAAGTAGCAACGCAAACGCTCACCCCAAGCACCGCCAAAATTTTCTAACAGCCAACGTCCTCCACCAAAACGTCCCCACAAATAGCAGAAGCTTGCACAGCCCATGCCACCCATAAGTAAAAACAGCACGCCCCAATACGGGCCAAAGAGTACGCCTGCGCTAAGATTCAATATTAATGTAGGAAACAGTAATAACGGACGAATAGTATATACGCCAACGTACATAAGCGGAGCCAAAGTTCCAAAGCCTGCAACCCAAAGGCGAATATCTTCCGCACTTTGGGGATGAGGATTGTATGGAGATTGGTAAACAAAATAAAAGATTGCACCAAGCACCGCAACGTACATCGCCAAGCGTAAACCTAAATAGATAAAACCTTTTTGCTTCATATATATCAGTAAACAGTTCTCCTAATTATACATCTTAATACTATCATACCTTTATGGCAAAATCTTGGCAAGCATCTACGTAATATCTACCAATATAAAAGGAAAAAGATTGTGAAACGGTTGACATTACCTTGTTAACAGGCAATAATTAAATCAATAAAAGCATAAAAAACAACGTAGAAAGTGGTGACTTATATGATTTTTAAATTTGAAGGTAAACAACCTAAAATCGACGAAAAAGCTTACGCATTTACCACCTCCACCGTAATCGGTATGGTAGAAATGAAAGAGTACAGCAGTGTTTGGCCTAACGTAACTGTTCGTGGTGACGTTAACCGTATCGAAATTGGTCGTTACACCAATATCCAAGACAACGCAGTACTCCACGTAGCAGATAAATACGCTTGCGTAGTTGGTGACTTCGTAACCGTTGGTCACAGTGCACTCTTGCATGCTTGCACCGTAGAAGACCACTGCCTCATCGGCATGCACGCAACCGTTTTGGACGGCGCAGTTGTAGGTCGCGGTTCCATCGTTGCTGCTGGTGCAGTAGTAACCAAAGGCACCATCATTCCTCCGTTCTCCTTGGTAGCAGGCATCCCGGCAAAAGTTATCAAAACTTTGGACGAAAGCAATTTGGACAACATTCACGCTCAAGCAGTTAAATACAAAGACTTGTGGACCAGACGTTATGGCTTACTCCCCGATGGTGGCGGCGAAACCTATAACGGCGAACAAATCGTATAATAAGCATTAAAGGCTCAGCACTTTAAAAGTGCCGAGCCTTATTTTTTTAGAACTCTTCTGCAATCGCTAAACCTTCTTTAATAGCGGTTGCAATTTTATTTTCAATTTCTTCTGCGGAAACGTAATCCATATTTTGCATGGCAACTACTTGCATCGGACCAATCCCCCACAACCAAGACAAAGCCTTCAAATAGGGAGTAGCCTGTTCAATCTCATCACCGGTAGATATATTCATACCTCTAGAAGTAATGAACAGCATTTTCTCTGCCCTGCAATTACCATAGCAGGTTTTATCGTCAGATTTAAAGGTTACATCAAAAATAGAACACAGCTCAAAGAATGTCTTCAATACTGCAGGGATCCCCAT
>CALCHC010000074.1 GCA_937901335.1 uncultured Phascolarctobacterium sp.
AAATATTATCCGCATCAAAGATAAAGTAACCTTCAAAAGCATCTATACCAAAATCCTTGCGAATACATTCAACAAGATATTGCAAAGCAAACCCCTTAGTGCGGTGTTCATTATCAAATCGCTCATAACATATAGCACCATAGTCACGAGCTACCGCAGCAGTATTATCGGTACAGTTATCCGCTACAACAAATATAGTAACTAACTCACTCGGATAATCCTGTGCACGTATACTTTCAACCAATTGTCCGATAACAGTCTCTTCATTTCTTGCGGCAACCAAAATAGCGTATTTATGCTGTTTTTTAGCCTTTGGAAATTTGCGAGTTAAGAACAAACCCGTAATCTTAAAAAAGGTTCTGTAATCATAAAGAAAGTTAACGCCGTTCCAAATGGTATTCAGAACCTTGATAATAGATTTAATAATTCCCAAAATCAACATCCTTTCACTAACGTCAATTCACTAATATTTTATTATACTATACATTGACATATTTTTCAAGAGATATAAAAAGTCCCCCTGTTTTATGCACAGGGGGACTGATTTTGAAAATTACATTTTAGCAAGGTTTGCTTTGAGGTTAGCAAGTTGCTCACGAAGTTCTTCAGGGAGTCTGTCACCAAACTTCTTGTAGTGCTCTTCAATTTCTTCAGCTTCCTTGGTCCAAATGTCCTTATCAACTGCAAGAATGGACTTGAGAACTTCAATATCCATATCAAGGTCAGTAAGGTCAATATCCTCAGCGTTGGGAACAAAACCGATAGGAGTTTCAACTGCATCTACCTTGCCTTCGCAACGGTCGATAATCCAGTTAAGAACACGCATATTGTCACCGAAACCGGGCCATACGAAGTTGCCTTCGTCATCGGTACGGAACCAGTTAACGTTGAAGATTTTTGGAGCCTTGTCGCCAAGCTTTTCGCCCATTTCAAGCCAATGCTTGAAGTAGTCGCCCATGTGGTAGCCACAGAAAGGAAGCATAGCCATGGGGTCACGACGAACAACACCAACTGCACCAGCAGCAGCAGCAGTTGTTTCAGAAGCCATAGCAGAACCTACGAATACACCGTTAACCCAATCCTTTGATTGATATACAAGCGGAGCGCACTTAGCACGACGGCCACCGAAGATGATTGCAGAAATCGGAACGCCTGCGCCCTTGTTGAATTCTTCAGAAATGCAGGGGCAGTTTTCAGCAGGAGCAGTAAAGCGTGAGTTGGGATGTGCAGCATAGGTTGACTTGTCTGCCTTGTCAAACTTAGAAGCATCCCAAGGATTGCCGAGCCAGTCAATTGCATTTTCAGGAAGATTCTTATTAAGGCCTTCCCACCAAACTGTGTTGTCGTTTAAGTCGTGAGCAACGTTGGTGAAAATGGTGCCCTTCTTGGTGCTTTCAAGAGCATTGAAGTTTGACTTTTCGTTGGTACCGGGAGCAACACCGAAGAAGCCGTTTTCAGGGTTGATAGCATAAAGACGACCGTCAGGACCTTT
>CALCHC010000075.1 GCA_937901335.1 uncultured Phascolarctobacterium sp.
GATTGCAGCAGGCGCTATGATGGGTAGTGGTGGCTTAGTTGTTATGGACGAAGACACTTGCATGGTTGACGTTGCTAAGTTCTTCTTGAACTTCACTCAATCTGAATCCTGCGGCAAATGCACTCCTTGCCGTGAAGGTACCAAACGTATGCTGGAAATCCTTACCCGCATTACCGAAGGTCAAGGTATGGAAGGCGACATTGAACTTTTGGAAAGCCTTGCTAGAAACATTAAAGAAACTGCTTTGTGCGGTTTGGGACAAACTGCTCCTAACCCGGTACTCAGCACTTTGAAATATTTCCGCCACGAATACGAAGCGCATATCAACGAAAAACGTTGTCCTGCTGGCGTATGCGAAAAACTTGCTAACTATACTATTACTGATGCATGTCGTGGTTGCGGTCTTTGCGCTCGTAATTGTCCGGTACAAGCTATTAGCGGTAAAATTAAATCTAAACACGAAATTGATCAAACATTGTGCATTAAATGCGGTGCGTGCATGGGTGCGTGTCCCTTTAAGGCAATTACTAAAGGTTAAGGAGGAGCTTAAAAATGACAATGGTAAATTTAACTATCAATGGTAAGCAAGTGCAAGCTCCTCAAGGTGCGACTATTTTAGAAGTGGCGAGAGCAGCAGGAATTCATATTCCTACTTTGTGTTACCATCCGGAACTGCGTCCTGAAGGTGCTTGCCGTCTTTGTATGGTAGAAGCTTCCGGTGCAAGAACTCTAGTTGCTTCTTGTGTATATCCTGTAAGTGAGGGTATGGTAGTAAATACCAATACTAATAAAGTACGTGAAGCTCGCAAAATGGTAGTAGAACTTTTGTTGGCTAACCATCCGAAAGATTGCTTAAGCTGTCAAAAAAGTGGTGACTGTGAACTGCAAAAGATTGCCGCTGATTTAGGTATGCGCAAAATTCGCTTTGAAGGTGGCGAAAGAAAAACTCATACCGTCGATTGCAGCAATCCGTCACTTGTACGTGACCAAGAAAAATGTATCCTTTGCGGTCGTTGCATTCGTGTGTGCCGTGACGTTCAAGGTATGAGCGTATATAGCTTTGCAAGACGCGGTTTTGATACCATCGTTTCTACTGCTTTTGAAAGTGATTTGAAAGATGCAGTTTGCACTTACTGTGGTCAATGTGCAAGCGTTTGTCCCACTGGTGCTATTGTAGAAAAAGATGACACTGATAAAGTATGGGCAGCAATCAATGACTCTGAAAAAGTTGTGTTGGTTCAAACTGCTCCTGCTGTACGTGTTGCTCTTGGTGAAGAACTTGGTATTCCTGCGGGCAGTGTTGTTACCGGTAAAATGGTTGCAGCGTTGCGTCGTTTAGGTTTCGACAAAGTATTCGATACCAATTTCTCTGCGGACTTGACTATTATGGAAGAAGGTCACGAATTCCTGAACCGTTTGCAAAACGGTGGTGTTCTGCCTATGATTACTTCCTGCAGTCCTGGTTGGGTTAATATGATGGAACTTAAATATCCTGAATTATTACCGCACCTTTCCACTGCAAAATCTCCGCAACAAATGTTTGGCGCCATCGCTAAAACTTACTATGCTGAAAAAGCTGGCATTGACCCTGCGAAAATTGTTTGCGTTTCCGTAATGCCCTGCACCGCAAAAAAAGCAGAAGCTGCTCGTGAAGAAATGTGTGCAAGCGGTTACCGTGATGTTGACGTTGTAATTACCACTCGTGAGCTTGGTCGTATGATTCGTGAAGCAGGCATTGATTTTGCTAACCTGCCTGAAGAAAATTACGATTCTCCTCTGGGTGCTGGTACCGGTGCAGCAGTTATCTTTGGTACTACCGGTGGCGTAATGGAAGCGGCTTTGCGTACTGTGGCTGATGTTGTTTTGGGTGAAGAAATTGCTGACGTAGAATATAATGATGTTCGTGGTATGGAACAAACTCGTGAAGCTGTAATTAAAGTAGGCGAGGAAGAAGTGAAGATTGCTGTTGTACATACCTTGGCTTCCGCGAAGAAAATGTTAGACAGAATTAAAGAAGGTACCGCTGATTATCACTTCATTGAAGTAATGGCTTGCCCCGGTGGCTGCATTGGTGGCGGCGGGCAACCGGTTCCTGTGAACGCTGAAATCAGGCAAAAACGTCGTGAAGCGCTCTTTGAATGCGATAGAGCAAACGAATTACGAAAATCGCACGAAAATCCTGAAATTAAAGTGCTTTATGATACTTGGCTTGGAAAACCTCTTGGAGAAAAGGCGCATAGTCTTTTACACACGCACTATTCTGAGCAAAAACGCTAAATGTATTAAGTGAAGAACATAAATCCCCCTCTCGAAAGCAATCGGGAGGGGGATTTTTTGAAGAAAGTGTAAACAACAACCTTGCAATGTTACAATTTTCTTGGTATTATATTATGCGTTGAGCTTTATTTTTTCTTAGTGATTAAAAATTTTACGGTGAAAAGTTTGAAAAAACTGTGAAGAAATTTGCTTAATGTGTTATAATTGTATCAGTCAGTAGAATAATAGCCAAAAATCTCGTGTTTTTTAGCAGGAGTTTTTTTGCGTGTGTCGAATACGACTATTGAAGCCTGTGAAGTGTCTGCAAAATTTTTGGGAACACTTTTAAAACTGGTAAAGTCTTATGTGTAGGGCTGCTTTTAGCAGACTGCAGATAGGTTTTATATAAGGGAAACCTTAATAAACATAATGTCCTAAAATAAGGAGGAAGAAAAACATGATCGACATTAAAGATCGCATTTGTGACGTAGTAGCTGACAAAGTTATGTCCGCTGAAGCTGCTGCAGAATTCGTACAAGATGGTTACAACGTAGGTACCTCTGGTTTTACCCCGTCTGGTTACCCGAAAGCTGTTCCTCTGGCTCTCGCTGAAAGAGCTAAAACCGCTCCTTTCAAAATCAACCTTTGGACTGGCGCATCCGTAGGTCCCGAAATGGACTCTGCATTGGTTGACGTAGTTAACCGTCGTTTGCCCTACCAAACCAACAACGATATGCGTAAAGCTATCAACTGCGGTAAAGTAAAATACACCGACTTGCACTTGAGCCATGTTGCTCAAATGTCCCGTTATGGTTTCTATGAAAACCGTCGCGACGTTGACGTTGCAATCGTAGAAGTTTGCAAAATCATCGACCTCGGCGAAGGCAAAGTAGGCTTGATCCCGACCACTTCCATGGGTAACAGCTCCTCCTTCGTTCAATCCGCTAAAAAAGTTATCGTAGAAGTTAACGTAACTCAACCGGTAGCTCTCGAAGGCATGCATGACTCCTATGTTCCCCTGGATCCTCCGTGCCGTCAACCCATCCCGGTAGTTGACTCCGGTACCATCATCGGCACCCCGTACATCCCCTGCGAAATCGAAAAAATCGCTGCAGTAGTTGCTTGCGACATCACCGATAAAGTTCGTCCGCTCGGCGCTATCGACGAAGACGCTCAAGCTATGGGCAAAAACTTGGTAGACTTCTTCAAAGCTGAAGTTGCTGCTGGCCGTCTCCCGAAAAACTTGTTGCCGTTGCAATCTGGTGTAGGTTCCGTTGCTAACGCAGTTATCAATGGCCTCGTTAACTCCGACTTCGAAGACCTCACCGTTTACACCGAAGTTATCCAAGACGGTATGTTCGACCTCATCGATGCTGGCAAACTCCGCGTTTGCTCCGGTACCGCATTGAGCCCGTCCCCCGAATGCTTGGCTAAATTCTACGAAAACGTAGAAACCTACAAAAAATACATCATCCTCCGTCCGCAAGAAGTTGCTAACAGCCCGGAAGTTGCTCGTCGTATCGGCGTTATCGCTATGAACACCGCTATCGAAGTTGACATCTATGGTAACGTTAACTCCACTCACATCTGCGGCACCAAAATCATGAACGGCATCGGCGGTTCCGGCGACTATGCTCGTAACGGCTTCTTGACCGTATTCTTCACCACCTCCTTGGCAAAAGGCGGCGCTATCTCTTCCGTAGTTCCGTTCTGCAGCCATATCGACCACACCGAACATGACGTTGACGTTATCGTTTCCGAACGCGGCGTAGCTGACCTCCGTGGCCTCTGCCCGAAAGAACGCGCTCTGGTTATCATTGACAAAATTGCTAACCCGAAATATCAACCGATGTTGTTGGATTACTTCAACCGTGCATGCGAAGCTTGCGGCAACAGCCAAACTCCGCACATCCTGACCGAAGCATTCGATTTCCACAACCGTTTCGTTGCTACCGGCACCATGGAAAAATAATTCAAAAACTCTTGTTAAGTTTTTGAAAATAGGTTAAACTATAAAATGTACCTTGCCCATAGGATGGTATTTCTATGGGCGGGTCATTTATGAATTTGTTGACGAAGCGTGAGCTTTGCCATATACCGTCTATGACGGAACACTCTCACCATTGTTTCGGATACGTCCAATCCGAAATATGTAAACCTAATATTTTAAGGAGGATTTTCAGAATGGCATTTGAAGAAATTAAAGCTGGTTTAGAAAAATACACCGCTGGTGTAGAAGCTAAACTCGACAAAAACCCTGAACGTGCAAACCTCGCACCTAACAGATTGTACACCCCGTTGGATCTCGGTGAAGGTTTCGACTATGTTGAAAAACTGGGCTTCCCCGGTGAATATCCGTTTACCCGTGGCGTACAACCCACCATGTATCGTGGTAAATTCTGGACCATGCGTATGTACGCTGGTTTCTCCACCGCAGAAGAATCCAACAAACGTTATCGTTACCTCTTGGCTAACGGTGGTTCCGGCTTGTCCTGCGCATTCGACCTTCCGACCCAAATCGGTTATGACTCCACTGACCCGATGTCCGAAGGCGAAGTTGGTAAAGTAGGCGTAGCTATCGACTCCTTGGCTGACATGGAAATCCTGTTCGACGGCATCGCTCTCGACCAAGTTTCCACCTCCATGACCATCAACGCTCCTGCTTCCGTACTCCTCGCTATGTACATTGCAGTTGCTGAAAAACAAGGCGTTTCCGCTGACAAACTCCGCGGCACCATCCAAAACGACATTCTGAAAGAATACGCAGCTCGCGGCACCTACATTTTCCCGCCCGCTCCGTCCATGCGTTTGATCACCAATATCTTCGAATATTGCTCCAAAAACGTACCGCTGTGGAACACCATCTCCATCTCCGGTTACCACATCCGTGAAGCTGGTTCCACCGCTTCCCAAGAAATCGCATTCACCATCGCTGACGGTATCGCTTATGTAGAAGCTGCTATCAAAGCTGGTTTGGACGTAGACGCTTTCGCTGGCCGTCTCTCCTTCTTCTGGAATGCACACAACAACGTACTCGAAGAAGTTGCTAAATTCCGCGCTTCCCGTCGTGTATGGGCAAAAGTTATGAAAGAACGTTTCGGCGCTAAAAAAGCTAAATCCATGATGCTCCGCGTACATACCCAAACCGCTGGCTCCATGTTGACCGCTCAACAACCGAACAACAACATCATCCGTGTTGCATTGCAAACCGCTGCTGCTGTAATGGGCGGCACCCAATCCTTGCACACCAACTCCAAAGACGAAGCTTTGGCTCTCCCGACCACTGAATCCGTAACCATCGCTCTCCGTACCCAACAAATCGTTGCTTACGAATCTGGTTTGGCTGACACCGTTGACCCGCTGGGCGGTTCCTACTATGTAGAAGCTTTGACCGACAAAATCGAAGCTGAAGCTTGGGAATACATCCAAAAAATCGACGAAATCGGTGGCGCTCCGGAAGCTATCGCTAAAGGCTACATCCAAAAAGAAATCCAAGACTCCGCTTACAAATGGCAAATGGATATCGAAAAAGGCGACCGTATCATCGTTGGCGTTAACAAATTCACCCAAGAAGAAGAACCCCCGACAAACTTGCTCCGCGTAGACGGTTCTGTAGGCAAATTGCAAGCTGACAAAATCGCTGCATTGAAAGCTCGTCGTGACAACGCTAAAGTTGAAGAAACCTTGGCTGCTCTCGAAGCTGCTTGCGCAGGCGAAGACAACCTCATGCCGTTCATCCTCGAAGCTGTTCGTGCATATGCTACCGAAGGCGAAATCTGCGGCGTTATGAGAAAAGTATTTGGCGAATACAAAGCTAACATCACTCTCTAATTCTAAAATTTGTAAACACTAACAATATACGGAGGTAACTTATAATGGCTAACATTAAAGTTTTAGTTGCTAAACCGGGTCTTGATGGTCATGACCGCGGTGCTAAAGTTGTAGCTCGTGCATTGCGCGACGCTGGTTTCGAAGTAATCTACACTGGTATCCGTTTGACCCCGGAACAAATCGCTGAAGCTGCATTGCAAGACGACGTACAAGTTGTTGCATTGTCCTTGTTGTCCGGCGCTCACAACACCCTGTTCCCCGCTTGCGTAGAACTCTTGAAAGCTAAAGGCTTGGAAGACGTTCTGGTAATCGGCGGCGGCGTTATTCCTGACGCTGACATCCCTGGCTTGAAAGCTGCTGGCGTTGCAGAAGTATTCACCCCGGGCACCCCGACCAGCGCTATCGTTGACTTCATCAACGCTAACGTAAAATAATTTAAAGTTAAGCGATTAACTTTTAAACCTTTATGCAGGGCGGAGTGTTTCCGCCCTGCATTAAAAAATACACTGACAAAGACAAGGCGGTGTGACTATGGAAATCGTAGATAAATTATTAAATCATTCTCGTCTTGCATTATCTAAGGCGATTACTGCCGTTGAAAATGAATATGACGATGCTGTCAAAATTATGACAGAAATCTATCCCCATACTGGTAATGCTTATGTAATTGGTATTACTGGCCCTCCGGGTGCTGGTAAATCCACCCTTACTGATAAACTTGCAAAAGAATATCGCAAACGCGGTAAAACCGTTGGTATCGTAGCGATTGACCCCACCAGCCCGTATTCCGGCGGTGCAATCCTTGGTGACCGTATTAGAATGATGGACTTGATGGCCGATGAAGGAATCTTTGTTCGTTCTATGGCTACTCGCGGCAGCCTCGGCGGCCTCTCCCAAAAAGCAGGCGATGCTGTAAAACTTATGGATGCTTTTGGCATGGACGTTGTTATCGTTGAAACCGTAGGCGTTGGTCAATCTGAAGTTGACATCGTTAAAACTGCAGATACCACTATGGTAGTTGTAATCCCCGGCATGGGCGACGATATCCAAGCTATTAAAGCAGGTGTACTTGAAATCGGTGACCTTTTCACTATCAACAAAGCTGATCGTGAAGGTACAGACAAGCTCAACATTGAGATTGAAATGATGCTCGAATTAAATCCCGAACATGTTGGCTGGCGTCCTCCGATTAACAGGACCGTAGCTAGCAAGGGTGAAGGTATAGAAGCTGTTGTGGACTCCATTGAAGCTCACAAAGCATATTTGATTGACTCTGGTCGTTTGGCTGAAATCCGCAAAGCTCGTATTAAAAACGAAGTTACTGCTATGCTCAATGACCGCGTAAATCGCTACATCGACAAAGAAGTTGTTTCCACTGATGAATTTGATGCTCTCGTAGTTCAAATGCAAAATCGTGAAATCGAACCTTACTCTGTCGTTGATGATATTGTTGGTAAAGTTTTAAAATAAAACAACCAAAATAACAAACTTTTAGGAGGAATTTACTATGGCATTCAAAACTATTTGCGTAGACCACATTGGTATTGCTTGCGCTGACCTCGATGCAGCTGCAAAAATTTACACCGAAGTTCTCGGCTTGGAAATCACCAACAAAGAAGAAGTTAAAGAACAAGGCGTAGCTACCGTATTCATTCCCTGCGGCGAAACTTTGCTCGAACTCCTCGTTGACATCACCGAAAACAACGATGGCCCGATCGGCAAATACATCGCTAAAAACGGCCCTGGCATCCAACACATCGCTCTCCGCGTAGATGACATCAAAGCTGCTATCGCTGATATGCAAGCTGCTGGCATCTCCATGATCGATAAAGTTGCTCGTAACGGCGCTGGCGCAATGAAAATTGCTTTCGTTCATCCGAAATCTGCTGGCTGCTTGTTGGAACTCTGCCAACCGGCTGCTACCTATGTTGACTAATTTATAAGCTTAGGTTTATAAATTATCTTAGGTATTTTTAACATTGTTACATGGTGCAGGACGTGCAAGTGACACGTTCTGCACATGTATATAAAATTTGTTCTCCCAATAATTGATGGAGGTGTAAGACATTGTCTACTCAAGAAAGAATTGAGAAAATGCTCAAAAAAGCCGAAGTAATCATCGCTGCTGGCGGTGAAAAACGTGTTGCTAAACAACACGCTGACGGCAAAATGACTGCACGTGAAAGAATCGCAGCTCTCCTCGACGAAGGCTCCTTCGTAGAATTGGACCGTTTCGTTCGTCATCGTTGCACCAACTTCGGTCAAGAAAAGAAAGAACTTCCGGGTGAAGGCGTAACCACCGGTTACGGCACTGTTGATGGTCGTCTTGTTTATGTATTCGCACAAGACTTCACCGTAGAAGGCGGCTCCCTCGGCGAAATGCACGCAGCTAAAATCGTTAAAGTTCAACGTTTGGCTATGAAAATGGGTGCTCCGCTCGTAGGTCTGAATGACTCCGGCGGCGCTCGTATTCAAGAAGCTATCGACGCATTGGCTGGCTATGGCAAAATCTTCTTCGAAAACACCATTGCTTCCGGCGTTGTACCGCAAATCTCCGCTATCATGGGTCCCTCCGCAGGCGGCGCTGTATACAGCCCGGCTCTGACCGACTTCATCTACATGGTAAAAAACACTTCCAAAATGTTTATTACCGGCCCTGCAGTAGTTAAATCCGTAACTGGCGAAGACGTTACCCAAGAACAATTGGGCGGCGCTATGACCCACAACTCCACTTCTGGTGTTGCTCACTTCGCAGCTGAAAACGACGAAGACTGCTTGCAACAAATCCGTTACCTCCTCTCCTTCTTGCCTTCCAACAACATGGAATGCGCTCCGATCGTAGAAACTGGTGACGACCCGATGCGTATCGACGAAAGCTTGAACACCTTGTTGCCTGACAACTCCAACCAAGCTTACGATATGTACACCGTAATCAAATCCATCGTTGACAACGGTGAATACTATGAATCCCAAAAATATTGGGCAACCAACATCATCACCTGCTTCGCTCGTATGGACGGCAAAACTGTAGGTATCATTGCTAACCAACCGAAAGTTATGGCTGGCTGCTTGGACATCAATGCTTCCGACAAATCTTCCCGTTTCATCCGCTTCTGCGACGCTTTCAACATTCCTTTGTTGAACCTCGTTGACGTTCCTGGCTTCTTGCCTGGTTGCAACCAAGAATACGGCGGCATCATCCGTCACGGCGCTAAAATGCTGTACGCTTACTCTGAAGCTACCGTTCCCAAAATCACTTTGGTTACCCGTAAAGCTTACGGCGGTTCCTACTTGGCAATGTGCTCCCAAGACTTGGGCGCTGACCAAGTAATCGCTTGGCCGACTGCAGAAATCGCAGTTATGGGTCCTGCTGGCGCAGCTAACATCATCTTCAAAAACGATCCTGATGTACAAGCTAAAACCGCAGAATACATCGACAACTTTGCTACTCCGTATCAAGCAGCTATGCGCGGTATGGTTGACATGGTTATCGAACCGAAAAACTCTCGTCCCACCATCATCAACGCTTTGCAAATGCTCGAATCCAAACGCGAAACCCGTCCGGCAAAACGCCACGGCAACATTCCTCTGTAATTCGCAGCTTAAAATTGCTTAGTGCTTAATTCTATAGTAAAGATGAGGTGAAATAAATGGGTCCCGTTACCACTAATCCTTGGTTGATTGCTCTTATCAACATGACCATCGTATTCGGCGTGTTGATCGCTTTGGGCGCAATGATGAGCGTTCTCCAAATTATCGATCCCACTAAAAAAAAAGCTAATGCTCCCGTAGCAGCAGCTCCGGCTCCGAAAGCAGCTCCTGCAGCAGCTCCGGCAGCAGCACCCGCAGCTTCCAACAACGATGAAATCATCGCTGTTATCGCTGCAGCAGTAGCAGCTCTTGGTTGCTCTGCTGAAGATATTGCTTACGTTCGTCGTCTTCCCAACACCGGTTGGACCAACGCTGCACGCGTAGAAGCTAACACCGTTCGTAACCAATGCTTCTAATTTAAGTTTTTAACTTAAAAATTTATCTAAATCTATTTATTTAAATACGAGATTTAAGGAGGATTCATTTCCATGAAAAATTACACTATCACCGTTAATGGTACCGCTTATGAAGTATGTGTAGAAGAAGCTGGCGCAGTTGCTGCTGCTCCGAAAGCTGCTCCGGCTCCGAAAGCTGCTCCGGCTCCGAAAGCTGCTCCGGCTCCGGCTGCTGCTCCCGCTCCGGCTCCGGCTGCTGCTCCCGCTCCGGTTGCTGCTGGTGCTACCACCGTTTCCGCTCCGATGCCTGGTAAAGTATTGTCCGTAAACGTTAAAGTTGGCGACGCAGTTAAAGCTGGCGACGTTCTCATGATCCTCGAAGCTATGAAAATGCAAAACGAAATCATGGCTCCGGCTGACGGCACCGTTGCAGACGTTCGCGTATCTGCTAACCAAACCGTTTCCACCGGCGACGTTATGATCGTTCTCTAATTCTTAGTTATTAGTTCGCATTTTTAACTAGAATTACAATAACTTTGATCTTTGGAAGGGCTCCTTCGCAAGAGCCCTTCCCAAATTGAAAATTGGGAGGATATATTAAATGGAAGCTTTTCTCGTTGCTTTAGCATCTGTTTGGGCTGACTCCGGTTTCTCCGCTTTGACTGGCGGCCATGTTATTATGATTATTGTTGGTCTTGTTCTTCTTTACATGGCTATCGGCAAAGGTTTCGAACCTCTGCTGCTCTCTCCGATCGCTTTCGGTTGCATTCTCGCAAACATTCCTAAAAACGGTTTCGACGCTCCTGGCGTTATGTCCGTAATTATGTATGGTATTCACCACGAAGTATTCCCGCCGTTGATTTTCTTGGGCGTAGGCGCTATGACCGACTTCGGTCCTTTGCTTGCTAACCCGAAAACCTTGTTGCTCGGCGCTGCTGCTCAAGGTGGCGTATTCGTAGCACTTCTCGGCGCTATGTTGTTGGGCTTCTCCGTACAAGAAGCAGCTGCTATCGGTATCATCGGTGGCGCTGACGGCCCGACCTCCATCTACTTGGCTGCTAAAATGGCTCCCCAATTGTTGGGCGCTATCGCAGTAGCTGCTTACTCCTACATGTCTTTGGTTCCCTTGATTCAACCGCCTATCATGATGCTCTGCACCACCGAAGCTGACCGCAAAATTGTTATGAAACAATTGCGCCCGGTATCCCGCTTCGAAAAAATCGCATTCCCGATCATGTGCACCATCATCATCTCCTTGCTGTTGCCTTCCGTAACCGCATTGATTGGTATGTTGATGCTCGGTAACTTGTTCAAAGAAGCTGGTTGCTTGGATCGTCTCTCCGACACCGCACAAAACGCTTTGATGAACATCGTAACCATCATGCTCGCTACCGGTACTGGTTGCACCATGTCCGCAGAATCCTTCTTGAACTATCAAACCATCCTGATCATCGGCTTGGGCTTGGTAGCATTCATCGCTGGTACTGCTATGGGCGCTATGTTCGGTACCCTCATGTGCAAACTCGACGGTGGTCAAACCAACCCGTTGATCGGTTCCGCAGGTGTATCTGCAGTTCCGATGGCAGCACGTGTATCCCAAAAAGTTGGTCAACAATGCAACCCTGCAAACTTCTTGCTCATGCACGCTATGGGCCCCAACGTTGCAGGCGTAATCGGTACTGCAGTAGCTGCAGGTACTATGTTGGCTATGATTGGTCCTGCTGCTAAATAATAGAAAAATAGACTAGTAAATCTTGATGCATACTCTCCCCGCAAAATACCCTGTTCTAATAATAGAGCAGGGTATTTTTGCGTTCTTAAACTGTATAAATAAATATTAGTTTTATAAGTTATGAACCAAATTTTTTAGAATACTAATAATAAAACAGATAATAAAGATAAAAAAGATAATAAAAAATTACAAAATGTAATCAAATTTACAATAAGAGATACTAAATTTAAGAAAGTATATGAAAATTAAAATCACTAAATTAAAAAAGTAGAGTAATAGAACCCGTTAAAAGGAATGTGACAGCTACAACAGTTAGCAAAAATAAGTAAATTTATAATCTACTTAAATAAGATTATGTTGATAAATTTATAAAATCAAAATTAATCTTATTTTATTATTTCCCGTCTTAAATTAGAAAGAGGTGAGGATGATGGGTCCTGTAACTACTAATCCTTGGTTGATTGCACTGATTAACATGACCATTGTATTCGGTGTATTAATCGCTTTAGGTATGATGATGAGCGTACTGCAAATCATTGATCCTACCAAGAAAAAAGCTTAAGGTTTATAAGCAGCTTGCTGCTTTAAGCTACTTTGTTAAAGCAAAAGAATTGTAAAATAAAAGCTTTGCTTAAAATAGGCAGGGGAGACTATAAAAGGCTAAGCTTTTGTTTAAACAATGATTTTGTAATAATGAAGTATATTATTATTTATTGTTGCTAAATGGCAACGCGGTTTTATTATTCATTATTAGATTCCCGCAAGGGAAATAAGGAGGAAATTAAACAATGTTTGAGGCTTTTATCGTAGCTTTAGCATCTGTATGGAATGATTCCGGCTTCTCCGCTCTTACTATTGGTCACGTAATCATGATCACTGTAGGTATCATTCTTCTGTACATGGCAATTGGCAAAGGTTTTGAACCTCTGCTGCTCTCTCCGATCGCATTCGGTTGTATTCTCGCTAACATTCCTAAAAACGGTTTCGAACTCCCTGGCGTAATGTCCGTAATCATGTACGGTATTCACCACGAAGTATTCCCGCCGTTGATTTTCTTGGGCGTAGGCGCAATGACTGACTTTGGTCCGTTGATTGCTAACCCCAAAACTTTGCTCCTTGGTGCAGCAGCACAAGCAGGCGTATTCATCTCCTTGCTCGGCGCTATGTTCCTTGGCTTCTCCGTACAAGAAGCTGCAGCTATCGGTATTATCGGTGGTGCTGACGGCCCGACCGCTATTTACTTGGCAGCTAAAATGGCTCCCCAATTGTTGGGTGCTATCGCAGTAGCAGCTTACTCCTACATGTCCTTGGTTCCCTTGATTCAACCGCCTATCATGAAACTGTTCACCACTGAAGCTGAACGTAAAATTGTTATGAAACAATTGCGTCCGGTTTCCAAATTTGAAAAAGTTGTATTCCCGGTAATGTGCACCATCGTTATTTCCTTGTTGCTCCCGCCGGTAACCGCATTGATTGGTATGTTGATGCTCGGTAACTTGTTCAAAGAAGCTGGCTGCTTGGATCGTTTGTCCGACACCGCACAAAACGCTTTGATGAACATCGTAACCATCTTCTTGGCAACTGGTACTGGTTGCACCATGTCCGCTGAATCCTTCTTGAACTATCAAACCATTTTGATTATCTGCCTCGGCCTCGTAGCATTCGCTGCTGGTACCTGGGCTGGTATCATCTTCGGTAAATTGATGTGCAAATTCGACGGTGGCGCTACCAACCCGCTTATCGGTTCCGCAGGCGTATCTGCAGTTCCGATGGCAGCTCGTGTATCCCAAGTTGTTGGTCAAAAAGCTAACCCCTCCAACTTCTTGCTCATGCATGCTATGGGCCCCAACGTTGCAGGCGTAATCGGTACTGCAGTAGCTGCAGGTACCATGTTGGCTATGATTGGTCCTGTTGCGAAATAATTTCGCTTTATAAAAGAACCGACTCTTTGTGTCGGTTCTTTTTTTATGCTCTGAATTTGAATATTGAAAAGATATTAAAAAACATTTAGATAAATAACAAAAGGAGATTTAAAAAAGAAACACAAGAACTAAAATAAGTGACTTAAACAATAAAAAACTTCCTAAACAATAAAAATATTAAAACTTGATAATGTAATTAGCATAACCAATAGAAACAGTTGTTAAGTAGCAAATGCAACAAATATAGATATTAGCAGTGAATATAATTGATTCAGTTAGGTTTTGAATATATAAATCAAAAGAGGTGTTAATTATGGGCGCTGTTACTACTAACCCTTGGCTTATTGCAATAATTAATATGACAATAGTTTTTGGTGTATTGATAGCATTAGGTGGATTAATGAGTTTGATTCAAGTGGTTGATCCTACTAAGAAAAAATCTTAGGGTTTATGAGCAGCTTGCTGCTTTAAGCTACTTTACTATTACAATAATATTTTAGTTAAGCCTAGTAGAAAGAATCTAGACAGGGGAGGATAGTAAGTCGTGCAATAGGTTAATTAAAGGTTATGTAAAAGTAAAGCATTATTTATTATTAGATGTTAAAAGACATCATGGTTTTATTATTTATTATTGTATTCCCTAAAGGGAAATAAGGAGGAAATTAAACAATGTTTGAGGCTTTTATTGTAGCTTTAGCATCTGTATGGAATGACTCTGGCTTCTCTGCTTTGACTATGGGTCATGTAATCATGATTACTGTAGGTATTGTTCTTCTGTACATGGCAATTGGCAAAGGTTTTGAACCTCTGCTGCTCTCTCCGATCGCATTCGGTTGTATTCTCGCTAACATTCCTAAAAACGGTTTCGAACTCCCTGGCGTAATGTCCGTAATCATGTACGGTATTCACCACGAAGTATTCCCGCCGTTGATTTTCTTGGGCGTAGGCGCAATGACTGACTTTGGTCCGTTGATTGCTAACCCCAAAACTTTGCTCCTTGGTGCAGCAGCACAAGCAGGCGTATTCATCTCCTTGCTCGGCGCTATGTTCCTTGGCTTCTCCGTACAAGAAGCTGCAGCTATCGGTATTATCGGTGGTGCTGACGGCCCGACCGCTATTTACTTGGCAGCTAAAATGGCTCCCCAATTGTTGGGTGCTATCGCAGTAGCAGCTTACTCCTACATGTCCTTGGTTCCCTTGATTCAACCGCCTATCATGAAACTGTTCACCACTGAAGCTGAACGTAAAATTGTTATGAAACAATTGCGTCCGGTTTCCAAATTTGAAAAAGTTGTATTCCCGGTAATGTGCACCATCGTTATTTCCTTGTTGCTCCCGCCGGTAACCGCATTGATTGGTATGTTGATGCTCGGTAACTTGTTCAAAGAAGCTGGCTGCTTGGATCGTTTGTCCGACACCGCACAAAACGCTTTGATGAACATCGTAACCATCTTCTTGGCAACTGGTACTGGTTGCACCATGTCCGCTGAATCCTTCTTGAACTATCAAACCATTTTGATTATCTGCCTCGGCCTCGTAGCATTCGCTGCTGGTACCTGGGCTGGTATCATCTTCGGTAAATTGATGTGCAAATTCGACGGTGGCGCTACCAACCCGCTTATCGGTTCCGCAGGCGTATCTGCAGTTCCGATGGCAGCTCGTGTATCCCAAGTTGTTGGTCAAAAAGCTAACCCCTCCAACTTCTTGCTCATGCATGCTATGGGCCCCAACGTTGCAGGCGTAATCGGTACTGCAGTAGCTGCAGGTACCATGTTGGCTATGATTGGCCCCGTTGCGAAATAATTTAAGTTTAAATTAGATTAGCATACTCCCCAAAAAATAAAAGGCTCTGCTTTTGCAGAGCCTTTTTTGTTTACGAGATTTAAGTTAAATGAAAAATAGGTAAAAAAAATAACCAGTTCGCAGCTGGTTATTTCTTTTTCTGCTAAAGACCAAGTTCGCAATATCTTTAGCAATTTCTCCCAATAACAATGTTCGCAAATTGAAAATTGAGAGGATATTAAATGTGTTGCTTCATATGGTATTTTAGCAGATTAGTAGACAAAAAATGTTGCCGTAGCCACAATGAAACATTATGAAAATAATGTAATAAATAAGTAAATTAAAAGCGATAATTAAGTTAATAAAGTAAGTTTAATAACTAATTTAAGTGTGATGTAGGCAACAGAGAAAGAAAGGGATAAAAATTATACTTATGAAAGTAACAAAAGTGGTTTCTTATATTACTTTATTAACGTTAAGAAAGAGGTGATAGTGATGGGACCGGTTACTACTAATCCTTGGTTGATTGCACTTATCAATATGACTATTGTATTTGGTGTATTGATTGCTTTGGGTGCAATGATGAGCGTACTGCAAATCGTTGATCCGACCAAGAAAAAAGCTTAAGGTTTATAAGCAGTTCGCTGCTTTAAGCTGCTTTGTTTAAGCAGAAAGATTTTCAAAGCCTGTGTTTTGCCTAATCTTAGGCAGGGGAGACTAGGGAAGGTCGAACGCAGATGAAGAGATTGTTTCTGTGAAAACGAAGTATTTTATTTATTTTTTTTTTGTTGCCTGTTGGCAACGCGGTTTTATTATTCTTTATTAAGACCCTAGTTATTAGGGAAATTCAAGGAGGCTATTAAATGGAAGCTTTTATCGTTGCATTAGCATCTGTATGGGCTGACTCCGGTTTCTCTGCTTTGACTGGCGGCCATGTAATCATGATCACTGTAGGTCTTATCCTCTTGTACATGGCTATCGGCAAAGGTTTCGAACCGCTGCTGCTCTCTCCGATTGCATTCGGTTGCATTCTCGCAAACATTCCTAAAAACGGTTTCGACGCTCCTGGCGTTA
>CALCHC010000076.1 GCA_937901335.1 uncultured Phascolarctobacterium sp.
GCACGCAAACAAGTTGCGTGATGATATGCCATTACTCCGTAATGGATAAAAAAAGTCGTATCAAAATGATACGACTTTTTTGGTGCGGGTGACAGGACTTGAACCTGCACTCGGATGAACTAGATCCTAAGTCTAGCGCGTCTGCCAATTCCGCCACACCCGCATATTCAAAAGAGTCGGCTGACACAAATCAAAATTAGCGTCAGCCGATATTCTCACTTAGAGCAATACTCAAGATAAAATTCTCTGATTTTTTCGTGATATACCTCGTCGGAGTAAGTACCTCTGACGAAGGTGTAGTTAGCCATCTCCATGGTCTTGGAGGTCTGGAAGAGCTCTTCCTCGCGCTTATCAAACTCAAGGAACTGCTCGTATGTAATGTTGTCTCTCGCAGATCCGCGAGCTACCATTCTGTCATATCTCTGACGGTCATTCTCAAGAACGATCGTAACAAGGAAGAACTTGTTAATAAGCATAAAGATTTGAGCAAAGAACAATATTATAAAATTGTTAAAAAGAATAAAAGAGCAAAAGACAGTTCTTTATATAAATATTTAACAACATTGTCTGTTTTAATTGGTGTGTATTTGGCAATTAATATTTTACCAACAAATAAAATGGTATTACATTATATGAGTTTAGCTTTAAAGATTGTATTTATAATCTTTATAACAAAATGTTTAACAACATTAACAATGGAAGATTCTATTGTTATGAAATATTTTAATAAAGAAGATCAAGCAAAACCTGTTAATATATTAATTGCAAAAATTGTAAGAGCATTAATGTGGGTTGTAAGTGGATTTATAATTATATATGAATTAGGTTATAACTTAAGTGGTTTAGCTACTGGTCTTGCTATTATGGGCTTTGGCTTTGCAAGTCTTATTGCTGGTCCTGTAATGCAGATTTTAATTGCAAAATATGGTTTGATTCAAAACTTCATCATTCTTGGCTGTGTTTACTTCGTAATAATTGTTTCTTCCGCCTTGTACTTGGAACCGCCTAAAATGCCTTCCATTTCTGATAGTCCCACCAAACATACTATAAACCACCCCTTAGTTAGTGGACCCCAATACACTGCCAAGGAAGCAATGAAAACTTGGATGTTTGCCGCACTTTGGTGGATTTTCTTCACCAATATCACCTGTGGCATTGGTCTTTTAGCTGTAGCCTCCCCCATGGCACAAGAAGTTATCAAAATGTCTCCGCTTGAAGCGGCTTCTATGGTTGGCATCATTGGTCTTTTGAATGGTGGTGGCCGTATTGCTTGGTCCACCCTCTCTGACTACATTGGTCGTCGCAATACTTACGTGCTGTTCTTCGCTATTCAAATCGCAGCCTTCTACCTCTTGGCAAGTGTAACCGATAGCTTTATGTTCCAAGCGCTCATCTTCATCATCATCACCTGTTACGGCGGTGGCTTCTCCTGCATGCCTGCATATTTAAGTGACCTTTTCGGCACTAAGCAACTGAGCGCCATCCATGGTCGTATCCTTACCGCTTGGGGCTTGGCTGGCATCGCTGGACCTCTGCTTCTTTCCATTATCTACGAACGCACCCATAGCTATACCTTAACCCTGTACTTCTTCTCCGGTTGCTTCGTAGTGAGCTTAATCATCTCCCTGATTTTGAAATTCAAAACTGAAAAGTAAGCTGGTAAAAATTCGAGCGCTTTGGAAAATTCCGGGGCGCTTTTGTTATGACTAATTGGCAAAATACTGCTTGCTTTAAAACTCTATAAAATTTATAATTAAACCATATAGTAAATCTTTTGTTAAAAGATTTTTGGAAGGAGAGTTATTATGGCAGATTCCTCTAAAGTATTTAGATTAGCAGAAGGCATGAGTGTAGTTAATGTTGGCGAAGCAATTATGGGCTACCTGTCTTCTGATCATAAAATGTATGCTGAAGGTACTACTACTCCGGAAGGTTACTTCCTGCAAGCAAAATCTCAAGATAGCGGTTGGAAAAAACTTGCTGGTATGAGCAAAGCAACTCAAGTACAAATCATTGCTAGCGGTGATTTGATTACCGTTTCCATTGGTAGCGGTGAATGGTCTGATAAAGTTGGTGCAGGCGTAGTTGGCGCGATTGTTTTCGCACCCTTAATGTTCACTGCAGCTTTCGGTGCTTGGGAACAAAAGAAACTTGTAGAACAAATCTTTACTTTCGTTCAAAACTATATTGCTAGCGGTGGCAAAAACGTAGTAGTTACTGCAACTCCTGTTGATCATGGTGATGCAGTTGAGTGCCCCTCCTGCAAAGCAAAAAATACTCCTGACAAAAAATTCTGTGGTGAATGCGGTGCTCCTTTGGCAGCTAAATGCCCGTCCTGCGGTGCTTCCGTTCCCTTCGGTACTAAATTCTGTGGCGAATGTGGCTCCCCTATGGTAGTTAAAAAAGTTTGCGCTGGCTGTGGTGCTGAATTGGCAGAAGGTACCAAATTCTGTGGCGAATGTGGTAAACCCGTAGCATAATATTCTAAACAAAAACAAAGCAGAGTAGTTTTAGTATTTCACTAAAGCTACCCTGCTTTTTTATTTTTACCACTAATCACATTCAAGCAAACTCAATATTCAATTCAGTGCATCTGCTATCATCGACATAATAGTACCACTATGAATCTTGCGTTCCTCTCCCGTTTCCTCATCATACTCTGCAACGAACTTACCATTTTCGTCGTACACAAGCATTACGTGGTCAACGTAAGTGTTGTCAGCAAAATTGATGGTAGTTTGAGACAAACCATATTGTACTAACGGTTTAACTTTAGGATTCTTGCCGTCAAGGTAACGGTACTTAATCCAAGCAGTTATCTTATTACCATCTTTAGACACTTCTACATTTTGCTTGTCGTAGTAGAATACATAGCTCTCGCCTAAACCAGTTGCTTCGTCTACTAAATTTCTACCACCTATGTACTGCCATTGATTTGTAGACAGGCTATTAATGTAATCGCTCATCTCCGTATAATCATCAGGCACTCTCATCTTAGTAGCATCTTCTTCAATAAGAAGTTCCTTGTGCTTTTTATCGAAGATTAACTTAATCAGCTCTTTATTAGCTTTCTTCTCAATATTGTCTTCATCCCAGGACTTCGCCGCCACACCAGTTAACGCATTATATCGGGCACTGGTTGCAACGGTCTCCTTGTCGCTGTAGAAGATATAATCCAAAATTTTATATTTCTTCTTTTCGCAATCAATATACATCAGTTGCAAATCTTCCTTGCCTAAAAGCTCAGGCTTGTTGTAAATCTTCTTCGCCCAAACATAAGCGTAGCGGTCACCTTCAAGAGTGATGCTCTCTTTGTCGTAGCGCATTACGCCCTCTTTATCGCTATCGTAGAAAACCCATCTGCCCTCATCTTCCAACGCAGGATTATAGGCAGAAGCAACACTGCTAACTAAACACAGCATTGCTGTTAAAAATATTTTATGTAAGCTTTTCATATTATCTTCCCCCTATCTTCCACGTCTCGGCGGTCTGCCACCGGAAGGTCTACCTCCGCCGTGATGTCTCCCCCCACCGCGAGATCCCCTATCTTGCCAAATCATTTCATCACCACGGGAACGAGGTGCGCTTTTCACTTGCGGTCTGGGAGCCGGAGCAGGTCTCATTACAGGACGATTACCACCTGGTCTCGGAGCAGGTCTTGAAATTGCCGGTCTATTAGGTCTTACAGATGGTTTACCAATAGCAGGTCTGCCCGGTCTGGGAGCCGGTTTCATAATCGCAGGCTTGTGGGGCCTTGGTGCAGGCTTCACCACATGCGGTCTAGGAGGACGATGCACAGGAGGTCTGCTAATGTGCGGTCTATGATGGCGAGGCGGTCTATGCCATACGTGATGGTGATGATGCCAATGATACCAATCATCCCAAATAAAGAGGAAGGGATAAGTTCTCACAACAGGCACCACAACTTGATTAACTACTACAGTTTCTTTAACTTTATATTCAGCAGCAACACTTTCATCAACAGTACAGGTCACTCTATCCCTGAAGCCTTCCCACATTCTTGCTTCTTCTTTTTCTGCAGAAGTCCCTGCTTCCGCACTACTACCACACAAATTTAAAGATAGCAACGCTACGAAAAATCCTGCTAATAATTTCCTACGCTCTAACATCAGCACTACCTCCAAACTTTCTATAATCTCACAAAAATATAAGTGCTTATTTTCTAAGCTTATCTTACAAAGTAATTGTGTTTATTCTATGACTAAATCTGTAAAATAAAAATAACCTGCACGCCGAAACGCACAGGTTAATTTTTTATGCTTATTTACCGCAACCAAAACTACAGGAAGAACAGCCTTCCTTATTTTGACCGGAACGGCAACCACTATTAGGACAGCCGATACATTTACCACCTCGTTTACCGGACTTGTAAATATATGCTACGGCAGAGCCTACAATGGCGATAATAACTAAAGCAAGGATAATATCTGTCATCGCAAACACTCCTTTAAAATCAACTATTGTTTTTCAAAATACAATTTAGTTTCTGCAACTTTATCGTTTTGAGCGATAAGATATGCCAGAGTAGCAACAATCACGCCAACAACTACTAAACCAGGCACCAAAGCCACACCAAACTCGCCGGTGTTCATAAACGTACCAATTTGGTACACACCAAAGGCAATGATGTAACCGGTTGCAAATTGCAGGGCAACGCCACCCCAGAACCATTTTCTATCGCTGATTTCAGCATTCATCGCGCCAAGAGCTGCAAAGCAGGGCGGAGTGAACAAGTTAAACATCAGGTAAGCTAAAGCCGCACTGGCAGACAAGCCCATGGCAGCAGCAACTTCATTAGTACCACCAACCAAAGCAAGTTCTTCAGTATCAATGAAGTTGGTAATGCCATAAACTACAGCCAAAGTACCAACAACATTTTCTTTAGCAATGAAGCCTGTAATGGCAGCAGCTGCCAATTGCCAAGCACCAAAGCCCAAAGGAATCATCAAAACTGCAAAAGGAGAAGCAATGCTTGCCAAGATGGAAGTGCTTTCCATACCTTCTTCTACCAGTTCAAAGTTCCAGTTAAAGCTTTGCATAACTTGTACTAAAGTATTGCAAACTAAAATTACAGTACCAGCTTTTACTATGTACGCCCAACCACGAGAAATCATGGATTCAAAAGCTCGTTTCAGACTGGGAACTTTATATTCGGGCAGTTCCATAATGAAGTAAGACTTCTTATTTTTGATGCCAGTAATTTCATTAACTAAGAGCGCACCAAAGAAGATTACTGCAATACCTACGAAGTACATTAAAGTACCAACCCAAGCTGCATCGCCGAAGAACACGCCTGCAAACAAAGCGATTACAGGAAGCTTCGCACCACAAGGCATAAACGGAGCCAACATTGCGGTAGCTCTACGCTCGCGTTCATCATGAATGGTACGGCAAGCCATAACCCCCGGAATTGCACAACCAGTAGCAATTACAAAGGGAATTACAGATTTACCGGAAAGACCTACTTTTTTGAAGATAGGGTCAAGCACAACACTAACGCGTGCCATATAACCGCAGTCTTCCAAAAGAGCAATGAGGAAGTACATAACCATTACCAAAGGCAAGAAACCAACAACTGCACCTACGCCGCCAATAATGCCATCCAGCAAAATCGCTTGGGACAAAGGAGAAGTTCCTTCTACCATAGCAGCAATGTTTTCTTGAAAGCCTTCAATCCATGCAACCAAAGTATCAGCCAAGTACGGGCCAAAGCTTGATTGAGAAATATCAAACACCAAGAACATAATGGTTGCGAAAATCGGCAAACCTAAGTATCTGTTGGTCAAAAGCTCATCAAGTTTATCTTGAGAGTTCTTTTTATTTGTTTGTACCTTACGGTATTCAACAGAAGCTACAATTTTGTTTACAAAAGCAAAACGTTTTTTATCTGCCTCCACAACAGCTTCTTTATTTTCCATATCCACATCACCTTGTACATAAGGTGCTTTTTGACCATTGCCATATTGGGCTACAGCAGTCTTAACAACTTCACCCAAACCCTTTTCGTCAGTGGAAACAGTTTGAATAACGGGGCAGCCTAACTTCTTAGAAAGTTCTACCACGTTAATGCGTGTATCTTTTTTATCGTTGATGTCGGTTTTGTTCAGCGCAACAACAACGGGAACATCTAATTCTAAAAGTTGCGTAGTGAAAAATAAACTACGACTTAAATTGGTAGCATCCACAACGTTGATGATTACATCAAGATTTTCATTCTTCACATAATCGCTGGTAATACTTTCTTCTGCAGTAAAAGGGGACATGGAATAAGCACCGGGAAGATCCACAGCGATTAATTCTTCTGCACAATCATAAAACTTTTTGCTAATAGGCGCTTCTTTTTTATCTACAGTTACGCCTGCCCAGTTACCAACACGCTCGTTACGACCAGTAAGAGCATTAAAGGTAGTAGTCTTACCACTGTTGGGATTGCCAGTTAAAGCAATTTTCATTTTCATTCTCCTTTCCATAATTTTATAAAATGCTTTATCAATCACTATACTTGTTAGCCTAAACTAACCTCATTTCAAAAATAAAAGGCTAAGCTTAGCCCTTAATCTCTTAAATCAAAATAGCATTAGCTAAATTATTATCGATAGTGTAACGACCATCTTTAATAGAAACAATGCAACCGCCATGAATGTGAGAAATAACAGTAATCGGTTCTCCTGCGTAACAACCTAAAGAGAACAAGAACGCGTCCACTTCTTCATCGCCGGTTTCGATTGCTTTTACAATATATTCAATTCCTTCTTGAGCATCTTTTAAAGTCATGAGTTTCTCCTAAATCACAAACGCAGTTAGCGTCATCTAACTTCTGTAATAATATACCATTACAGTTAGGTTTCGTCAAGCATTAATTTAGCCATTGCTAACTAAAAATTTTTGTTGCAATCATTTCACAAAGGAAGCTTTCAGATTTATACCACTCTTCTCGGATTTAGGGTATAATGATTTTAACAACTACTTTAAAAGGAAGTGAAACAATGACTATTTTAGCTCCTAACGCTTCAGAATTTAAAGCAATGCTCGCAGCGAAGAAAACTTTTTTAGCAGACTTCTACGCAACTTGGTGCGGACCTTGCAAAATGGAAAGCTACGTTTTAGATGACCTTGATAAAATCATGGGTGATAAATTAGACATCGTAAAAATTGACATAGACAAAGAACCTGAACTCACAGAAGAATTGGACATTACCATCGTCCCTACTCTACTCTTCATAAAAAACGGAGAAATTGCATCCCGTTACAGTGGCTTTCTCCCTTTGGAGAAAGTACAAGCCCGCTTGGAAAAGCTTCTTGAAAATGAAGCTCCTGTGGAAGCTGCTCCTGAACCTAACTACGATTTGATTATCGTTGGCGGTGGTGCAGCAGGATTGACCTCTGCAATCTACGCTCGTCGTGCTGGCTTAAAGGTTTTAGTTTTAGAAGCTTTCGCTCCCGGTGGTAAGCTCATCAAAACTTTTGAACTGGAAAACTGGCCAGGACATAAGAACGTAAGTGGTAGCCAACTTGCTTACGACATTTACGAACAAGCTATGGCTTTAGGAACTGATTATCTCTACGAAAAGGCAACACAAATTATAGACGAAGGCTCTCAAAAAACTGTAGTGTGCGAAGGCGGCAAACGCTTTACCGCCACTGCAATAATCATCGCTACCGGTACTGTAGAGCGTACGCTGAACATTCCCGGTGAAATGGAAATGATTGGGCGTGGCGTAAGCTTCTGCGCTGTTTGTGATGCAGCCTTCTATCGTAACAAGCATGTTGTAATCGTAGGCGCAGGTAACTCTGCTTTCGAAGAATCTCTCTACTTGGCAGAATTTGCTTCCCACATTACCATCCTCGCTCGCAGTGATAAATACAACGCCGAAGAAATTACTCAACAAAAAGTCAAAGCTAATCCCAAGATTACCATTCTCCCCTTCCGTCAATCCTTGGAAGTTATGATTGAAAATGGTAAGGTTGCAGGCATGCGTGTCTTGAATACTCAAACTAACGAGGAAGAAATTATTCCTGCTAACGGTATCTTCCCCTACATCGGTGCAGACCCTGTTACTGATTTTGCGAAAGACTTAGGCATCACCAACGCCCAAGATTATTTAGTAGTTAATGAAGATATGAGCACTGCCATCCCTGGCATTTACGGTGCAGGCGACGTGTGCGTTAAGGTTTTACGCCAAGTAGTTACCGCTACTAACGACGGTGCCATCGCTGCCCAAAGTGCGCTTAAATATATTCGTGACAATGCTTGACGAAGCATTTGCTAACCAATTACACTTAGAGTAATCTCCGTGTATGAGGTAAGATTTATGAAATTCAACAGTCAAGAAGAACGTACTGCTATGATTGTTTCCATTAACAGTATCATTGGCAACCTCTTGTTATCCGTAGGTAAGCTTTTTGCAGGCTTTATGGCAAATTCTGCAGCGATGATTTCTGACGGTTTCCATTCTGCGTCCGACGTACTAAGTACTATCGTGGTAATGGCGGGCGTAAGATACGCTAACAAAGAATCTGACAAAGAGCACCAATACGGACACGAGCGTATGGAATGTATAGCTGCTATTATTTTAGCGACAATGCTTACCATCGTTGCCCTTGCTATTGGTTATAGCGGTTACGAAAAAATATTTAATGAAGATGCTGCTGAGCTGATAATCCCCGGACAAATGGCTCTGTGGGCAGCAGTAATATCCATTGTGGTAAAAGAAGCTATGTTCTGGTACACAAGGAACGCTGCCATGAAAATCAACTCCGGTGCATTAATGGCAGATGCTTGGCACCACAGAAGCGATGCCCTTTCTTCCATCGGTAGTTTCATTGGTATCCTAGGAGCGCGTATGGGTTATCCCATCTTAGACCCCGTTGCCAGTATCATTATTTGCTTGATGATTTTACACGCTTCCTACGAAGTTTTCTCAGACGCAGTACACAAAATGGTGGACCATAGTTGTGATGAAGAAACTACCCAAGAACTGTGCGACCTTATTCATCGTGTTCCCGGTGTTGAACACGTAGATAGCATAACTACTCGTATTTTTGGCAATCGTATTTATGTGGACGTGGAAATCAGTGTTGACGATATGCTTCCCTTAATAGAAGCGCATCACATCGCAGAAACTACCCACGCCGCCATCGAAGCGAACTTCCCTCTGGTAAAACATTGCATGGTGCATGTGAATCCTTTGAGCGAAAGTGACCACGCAAGCACAATTGAACTACCGGACGAATTGAAACCGAAAAAATAAAAAACTCCCTTTCGGGAGTTTTTTGTTTATATGGAAAGTTTTATAAGGTTTTGCCGTAAGCGTCCATATCAAAGATCGCTTTTCTGAATTTTTCTTTGGTCATTTCATACGGAGTTTTGCTCCAGTCAAGATGATGCGGACAATCGTCGAGAATTACTTCCACATCTTCAGGAGAACATTCAATTTCCGCCAAGGTTACAGGCAAGCCAAGTTCTTTGTGGAATTTAGCAATCTTATCACGGTCAGGGTCGTTGTCGCAAGTTAAAAGAACAAGTACGCCAAAGGAAACTACTTCACCGTGAAGATGTTTATGTGCTTGAGGCAGTTTAGTGTAGGAATTATAGAAGCAGTGTGCCAAAGAAGCGTTGTAGTAATATTTCGGACCACCAATTACCAAGTTAGAAACAATACCGGTGGTAATGATAATATCTAGAGCAGTTTCGTTGATAGCATTGGAAACTACATTGTTACGGCAATCTTCCAAAGCTTGTTTGCCATATTGAAGCAAAGGATTAGCGCAAGCATAAGCAACAGCTTGACCCATAAGCGGAGTGTGGAACAAGTCTACACCACGAGTTGCAAGTTTAACTTCGAATTCTTTGGACATTGCGTCGCCAATACCAGCCCAGAAAAGTTTTTCCGGAGATTCAGCAATAATCTTGGTGTTGATGAAGATATGATCGCAGCAACGTTGACGGTAGTAGTAACCTGCCATACTGCCATCAGGCTTGTACATTACGCAAAGAGCAGTAGAGGAAGCGCAGTTAGAAGCCAAAGTCGGGAAGTTGAACAACGGCTTGCCTAATTTATCTGCCAAAACTTTGCAGCAGTCAGCAGCACGACCGCCACCAACACCGAAAATCATATCAGCAGCTTGTACACTTTCTTTAGCCATAAGCATGTCAACGTTTTCGTAGGTTGCATCGCCACCAAACCATTCAGAACCAATGATTTCCAAATCAGAACCGGCAATGCCTTCTTTAATTGCTTCAGTTGCAACAGAAAGTGCAGTTTTACCGCCAACCAAAACGATTTTTTTGCCATAACGTTTTACGATGGCAGGAATTTCTTTATAGCAATCAGGACCGATTGTATAACTGGGTAAATATAAGCTATAAGATTGACTCATCTTACATACCTCCAAAAGTAATAATGATTTATTATAACACGGTTAATAGGCTTTGCAAAACTACATTAAATTTTTCGACAAACTACTTGCAAAATTGTAAAGTATCTAACAAATAAAAATGCTCCTTCTGAAAGTAGAAGGAGCATTTCATTTTAAAATAATAGCTTCCAAATAGCAAAGAATGCCGGTGGAACTAAGAGAGCAGGCAACATATTGAGAGTTTTGCAGTCACGAATTTGCAAAATTCCCAGACCAGAACTCATCAAGAACACACCACCTAAAATGGAAACTTCCGCCATAAGTTGCGGTGTCATATAAGGAGCAATTAAACCTGCAAAAGCATAAATACTACCTTGCCAACAGAAGAGCACTAATGCAGCAATGGCGATACCGATACCATAAGCAGAAGATAAAATGATTGAGGAAACAAAGTCTAAAGTTGCATTGGTAAACAAATATGTATTGTTACCATTCAACCTGCTTTCAATGGGGCCTAATATTGACAGTGTTCCAATACAGAAAAGGAGGATAGCAGTAGAAAGACCTTCAGCCAATTTAGAACCACCCTTTGCTTTTTGTAAAAGGCCTTGGAACTTGCCATTCAAATCTAGCCAAGTACCAAGCACAGTACCGATGGCAAGGCTAGCGATAAAAAGTACAGGATATTCACTCTTCGGCATATTGCTAACAAAAGCATTAACACCTAAACCAATTGTCGCCAACCCTAACGCATCAAAAAGTGCTGTTTTATATTTTTCATTTATACCACGGCTGACAAAGCTTCCTATTACAGAACCGCTTAAAATGCAGCCGACGTTTACGATTGTACCTAACATAAAATTTACCTCAAAAACATGGACCAATTTTCAACTAACTTAGCTCTTAAAAATCCACTTCTTACGAGAAAGATAGTTCCACACTACAACAATACAACTAGTAAGAACTTTGGCGAACATAGGCTGCCAAGCGAGTACGCCGACAAAAATATACATCAAAACAATGTTGAACTGCAAGCCCATAATGCTTACTAAAAACACTAAGCTAAGCTCCTTGCTTTTATCGTACTTACTACCACTATCAAAAACCAGTATATTACCCAAGAAATAATGGTACAAGGTAGAAAGCCCAAAAGCTAAAGCAGTAGCCAACATTGTCAAAATATCAACGTTCAGTCCCAATCCAACCAATAAATAGTAAAAGAAAAGGTAGAACAAGCCCCACTCTACGAGTGCAGCTGTACCACCTACAAAAAGATATAAAATTACTTTAATAAATTCGTTGTTGGTATAGTCAACACCGAAAAGAATTTTTTTACGCATAAACGCTCCAGTTCGAAATAATAATTAATTATATCACTCACCCTAGTAAAATTCATTGCAATAACGCTTACGCTAAAAATTTAATAGGCACTTCGTCCAACTCAATTTGGAGAGGAGCAAAGGTAATAGCATCACCATCAAGCTCAGCTGCAAATTTTTCTTCATTGCAACGAATTTCAACTTTTTGTGCTGTTCTGACCACTATACTTTTTTCTAATTCCAATGCCTCCATAGCAATGCACGCAGCATAACGCATAAAGTCATTACGAGTTTTACCGGTAAAAAGTGCGATGTGCAATTCAGGTTTTGAAAGGCTCGCACCTGCAAACAAGGAATAACGGCCTGCGTAATATCTACTTTTACCTACGATAACAGACGCAGCTTCTTGCCACTCTTCTTCGTCATCAAAACGCACTTCAAACTTATAACGCCAGTCACTAAATGCAAGTTCCTTACGCATAAGCTCAGCACCTTGTACAGCATAAGCCATTTTGTTCAAAAGCTTCTTAGATTCTTCTGTAACATTATGTACTACTAAAGAGTCAAAACCAATGCCAGTAACTGTTAAGAACACATGACCATTGGTTCTGCCTAAATAAACCGGTGTCACAATCCCCTTAGATACACGCTTCACCCATTTTTCAGGTTCATCACTCATTAATAGTTCCTTTGCAACAAGATTCACAGTTCCAGTAGGAAACACACTAATGTAAGGAAAGCACTTTTTATTTGCAAGCTTTTCAATAAATGCACGAATAGTTCCATCGCCACCTGCAATAATTACCCAATCAACTTGCTCTACAGCAACTCGTTCAGCAATATCATCAAGATCAGCAAACTTTTTAATATCAATAATGTCTGTACGTTTAGCACCGAGAATGCTTTTTATACGTTTATAAATTTCATTCACACGCGCAAACATATTGGCAAAAAGTTGCTTGCCGGAATTTTGATTGTACACAATCAAAACCTTATTAAATTTTTCAATGTCAACACGTGTTAAAGGCATAATAACTCCTTAAATACTTTCTATAAAATCATATCACTTATAAATAATCTAACTTTGAAATCTACTTATGCCACAGAGCATAATTGTTCAAAATATATTTATTGAGAACCTCAACATAATCATTATCATATTCTTTTTTATTAAGCTCCCCAATAAAATCTACACCATCAGACCAATAATAGAAATTGCCACCAAAATATCCTAAGGCATATGTTTTATCACGAGGCTCCAACAAATTCCTGCCCATAAATAGAGAAGGCTTTTCAATTCCTAATAAATGTAACAACGTAGGTGCCAAATCAATTTGAGACGCAAATACATTGTTCCTTAAATTATTTAACGGTAACAGATTTTTACTAACGAATATGAGAGGAATAGGTGCAATACTAAACTTATCACCAGTATTAGGAACTAAATCTAGATATTCCCCACCACTATGAGGATTGTGATCGCTGGTAATAACATATAAAGTACGCTCATCCATCAAGCCTAACTGCTCCACCTTTTTAAAGAAATTACGCAAGGTCATATCTACCCAATACATCCCATTAACCGTAATACTTCCTTTAGCTTGAACAGTTTTAGGTAATTCTTCCCATTCGCAACCAACATAGGGATAAGGCTGATGCATATCTAATGTTTTTGCAACTAAGAATACCTTTTCATGTCTATATTTGTCTAGTAGCTTGATTGCTTCGTCATAAATTACATCATTGTGATATCCCCAACCACTGGCACCGATGTACCCTTGAGTATCTAAATACTCTCTAGCATAATACTCCTGCATACCAAATTGCTCCGGGTATTCTCGCAATTCATCAGCATAATATTGAGTAGACGCATTTAAGAAAATACCACGTGCACCATTTTGTTGGGCACATCTAAAAATTGAGGGGGTATTCTTGCCACTCAAATTCTTATCCATAATTATATGAGAACGAAAAATGGCATTCAGCCCTTGAGTCGTAGGTACTGCTGAAGAATAAAACTTATCAATATGAGGATATCTAATAATCAAACTATTTAAAAAAGCAGTTGCAGCTTCCGGAATATTTCTATTGTAATAGTTTATATAATCTCGATGCACAGATTCTAAAATCAACATCACAACTTTATCGTATTGCGCCGTTAATTTCTCTATAGATTCATTTACATCTTCTATTCCAAGATCAGCTAATAACTTCTTATCTTTCTTAGTTATATCTTTAGCAAACTCATAGTACTTATTATTAATAGAATCAGTACTGTTCAATGCTTTAACAAGAAAATTTACATTAATAGGCATAGAAATCATACTACGGTAATTATATCTAACCTTTTCAGATTCTACTACCGCATACATACCTACAATGCGCTTTATGGCATACATGCCTGCTATACTACAAGCATAATCCACAACATTAATTAATAAAGCAGCACCCAAGATAATAGAAGTAACTTTTTTAAAATTAACTACTTCAGTTTTGTCACCAACAGTTTTAAAAAGACATATAACAGCAATTGTCACCAATAATAATGCAATAACAATACTGGTATCAAAGCTATTTATTACAGCTATTATAGAATAGATATTAAGATTTTGAAACAATACACTTTCTACATGTGTTGTTGTTTGCCAAAAATAAACTAAGTCTGTAATTATTACGAATCCAGTAAAAACATAACTAACAAAGTATAAGCATTTGGTAGTCTTGTTCTTCCACTTATGATAGACTAACGCACTTATTAAAACTATCAATACATTATTGCTGCTTCCTGCTAAAACTGACAAAAAAGTTTGTAACCCAAAATCAAGGCTAAGCCTATACAACATAAAAGATACTGCGCATAAGTACAGATCCCCAATAACAGCAACAGGACAAAAATCTTTAGTAGATTTGAAAAGAACTTTTCGTTTTATATATACGCCTGCTCCAATAGTTAGTACCAATATATCACGAGCAATATGATCTGCAGACATATATAATACTTCGTTCCAAGGAAAAGGTTTCGCTCCTTGGAAACTATCGAATGCTAACCATATTTCTATTACTGATATTAGCACCGCTAATACAAGCACACTTAAAATTTTCATATAATAGTAGTCCCTCAAATAAAAAATCCACATTAAAGCGATAGTTAATTATATCACTTTAATGTGGAAGTAGTAAAACGGAAGTTAGTTACACATCATAAACAGGATCTAATTCTTTCAACTCTCTAAAAGTATCAATCTCTACAATATCGTCAAAAGTACATTCACGGACGCCAATATTATATTCTTTAATATATTCTCCCAAAGCAACTTGGTCCCAGTAACGTTCCTTACCACCAGGAGAATTATAAACTTGTTCTACATGATTACAAAGCTTTCTGCCATCATTTTCGGACCAGTAAGAAATGCCAAACATATGATGACAATTTAATCCGCCTACTCCTAAACGTTTAATTCTATCGCCTTCCATAAAGAAGCACCAGTCATCAGTTTTTTCAGTGGGAACACCAAGATAATTGGAGTTGTATTGATATTTAGTAATTAATTTAGGATTGGACAAAAGCAAATCTGCTTCCAACACATAAGCATTGGTAAGCAAGTATCTAATACACATTACAGAAGAAATATTATTAGCTTCATTGTACAAAGGATTTTCAACAAATTTAACCATGGGATATTTATATTTAAGTTGATCAAATTGTTCTGCCAAGTAACCACGTACAATAATAATTTCTTCAATACCAGCAGCGATCACCGCATCAAGCAAAGTATCAATAATACGTACACCTTTAACACGAACTAACGGTTTAGGAGTATTAAGAGTAATAGGAACCAAACGACTACCAAAGCCCGCAGCAATAAAGATTGCTCTTTTTACACGGTAAGGTTCTAACGCAGCAAGACCTTTTTTAGTAATTTGTTTATTTTCAATAAAACCTTTTTCTTCCAATTCGTTACACAATTTATTAACTGTACCAACAGAAAATTTAAGTACTTCAGCCAACTCTTTTTGAGTTATTTTTTCGTTTTGATTAGCTTCGATATAAGTTAATATATTAAATTCTTTTTTATTTAACATCTTATCTCTCCTCTATTTTCAAGAAAGCAATAAATATTTTCATAAAATTCCTATCAGTCAAAATAACATTTCTATATGTTTTTCGAATTCATTATAACAAGATTCAAATTTTAATTCAACAAATCATTGAACCAAGCGAAGCTGTCGTATTAGGCGGAACTTGGAGAATTCCTGTATTAGAAGAATTGTTAAGTAAGTCATTTATCGAAGAACTTAAACTTGATGGAACTTATAATGATGCGTCATTTGCGAGAGAGTATGAATCTGAATGGAGCGGAGATGCGGAAAATGCATACTTTTCATCTGAAAAGTTTGATAAACATCGAGTATTGTTACAACCTGAATACGAATACAGCGGGCGCTCAAGTAAAACTGCTTATTATGTTTTAGGCGTCGACGTAGGGCGTAAAGACTGTACAACAGAATGTTGTGTGTTTAAAGTAACACCGCAAGCCCAAGGTTCTTCATTAAAGACTCTTGTTAATATTTATACCTGGGAAGCAGAGCATTTTGGACTTCAGGCTATTAATATTAAGAAATTATTCTATAAATATAAGGCGCGAGCTGTGGTTATTGACGCCAATGGTCTTGGTGCAGGGCTCGTAGACTTCATGGTTACAGACCAAATTGACCCTGACACAGGAGATATTCTTCCTAACTTTGGAGTGGGTGGAGCTACTTGGGACAACTGGGAAAAAGACTTTAAAAAATTCAAAACACCAGATACAGAGCTGGAAGCGATGTATCTTATTAAGGCGAATGCGCCGATCAACACAGAGGCACACGCAAACGCCCAA
>CALCHC010000077.1 GCA_937901335.1 uncultured Phascolarctobacterium sp.
TACCATCAATCTCAATGTATGCTATGAATCTATTAGGGCGGCGTAAGAAGATTGCCGGTTGGATGTTAGAGTAATACATAGAATAACCTCAAATAATTTTTTACAATTATATCATAAAAACACGTTAGAAGTGCTGTATAACAAGGCGGAGTAAAATTATGAAGCGAAGGCGTACTTAGCGTACGTCGAGCAAATAATTTTGCGACAACACAGTTAGACAGTACTTCTAACGTGTTTTAAAATAAAAAAAGGACTTCCAAACGGAAGTCCTCTAGTTTCAATGGTGGCCCCGGCAGGATTCGAACCTGCGACCTTTTGATTCGTAGTCAAACGCTCTATCCAACTGAGCTACGGAGTCGTTATTGTTTGCTTCAAGCAACAATGATATTATAGCTAACATCTAAAACATTGTCAACACTATTTTTAAAAAATTTTTAACTTTTTTTGGATTTTTTTTGAGCACTTTTTTTGACTACTCTTTTGCCATCCCATCTATCATTATACAGCTCACAATAGATGAAAAAGCCTAAAGCAACCAGGAAGAAGAATACGCTGGTACTTTGAGCAGAAGTCAAACCAAACATCCAAGGTTCTGCGTAATCGCCACGCAGCATTTCTAAACCGAAGCGTACTACGGAATAAAGCATACCGTACAGACAGATTGCTTGACCTTTAGCGTGATTAGTACAACGGAACATTAAAAGCAGTGCAAAAATTACAACGTCTAATTGCCCTTCCCAAACTTCCGCAGGCCACAAAGGAGTTGCACCGTAAGTTTTGTACGCCAAAGTTCCTTCCGGATAAAGCAGACCAAAGTTGCCGCCAGTAGGAGAACCAAAGGCATCACCATTGAGCAAGTTAGCCATACGTCCTACTGCTTGACCTAAAATCAAAGAGGGAATTACGATATCACCAAACTCTACCCAATCAATCTTGTGCAGCTTCAGATAAACGATACCCGCCGCCATACCGGCAAGCATACCACCTTGTACTGCCATACCACCTTGCCAAACAAAGGGTATTTCTAAAAGATGGTCTTTGTAATAAGCCCAATCAAAGAAAAATACATCCCACAGTCTACCGCCGATGAGTCCGGCAAAGCCACCATAGATGCCAACATCAATTACGTGCTCATGCCAACGACCGTCCTGCTTTGCTAAAAAATATGCAGTCCCTATGGCCATGAAGATTGCCATACTTAAACATAAACCGTACATGCGCACGGGAAAATCGCCAATATAAAATAAATATTGATGCATTATTGCCTCCTAAAAAATTAACCTATTAGCTATTTTAACATCTTCTTCCAATTTAGCAAAGTAGAACCTATTATGAAAAACTTTCAAACCATTCCAGATGGGTAGGATTATATGAATAAGTATGCTATAATAGACACATAGTTATTAAACAGAAGACTGCTTCTGTGATATAATAGACGTAATTTGTTGAAAAGGAGAATGCGAAGTGTTACGCATAGAAAATTTATCTGTTGCTGTTAAAGGCAAACAGATTTTAAAAGATATTAACTTGCACATCGCTCCCGGTGAAGTGCACGTACTGTTCGGTCCTAATGGCACTGGCAAGTCCACCTTGCTGGGCGCAATTATGGGCTTCGACCGTTATGAAATTTTAGAAGGCAAAATTTATTTTAAAGGTCAAGATATTACTGAAGCTCCCTGCCACGAACGCGCAAAGCTTGGTATTGGCATGATGATTCAACGCCCGCCCACAATTCGTGGTCTTACCCTGCGTCAAATGATTACCATTTGCGGTGCAACTCCTGAAGAAGTTGACAAGATGGCGCAATGGATGGGCTTGTCCGAATTCCTCGACCGTAGTGTTAACGAAGGCTTTAGTGGTGGTGAACTTAAACGTAGCGAACTGCTCCAACTGATGGCACAAAAACCTGACCTTCTGCTTCTTGACGAACCGGAGTCCGGCGTTGACGTAGAAAACATTGCTCTTGTAGGACGTGCTGCGAACTACATCCTGCAAAATAATAACAACGATCCTTGCAGTGGTGGTTGTGATAAAGGTTGCTGCAGCTTTAACTGCGCTTCCAATCCTTTGGCAGCTCCTCAAAAAAGCGGCTTAATTATCACCCACTTGGGACACATCTTAAAATATGTTCCCTCTTCCCACGCCCACATTCTCTACCAAGGTACCTTAACCTGTCCTGGCGGTGACCCCTTGGATATTTTAGGATGCATTGGTCAATCCGGTTACGAAACCTGTGTTACTAAAGGATGCAGGAGGGTTAGAAAATGAGTAAAGAAAATTTACAGGCTGCTCTCAATAAACAAGGCGCCTTTGGCAAAGACATAGACTTGGCTCAATACGACAACAGCGATGTTGCTCACGTACAAAGTGAAGCAGATATCTCCGAAGCAGGCAAAGCCCTGATGGAACATGTTGGCATTGAACTTGATGCTGAAAACCGCAGTGCTTCCTTTATGCAAGTAGATAACACCGTTCTGGAACCTAAGGTTAAAGCACAAACTCCCTTGGAACTGATGAACACTGGCAAGGCTGCGGAAAAATATCCCGAACTGGTAGAAAAATACTGGTGGAAAGCAGTTGCTCCCGATACTGATAAATACACTGCCGTAACTGCCCTTGAAAAAGAAAATGGTTACTTCATCCGTGTAAAAGCTGGTGAAAAAATCACTTATCCTTTGCAAGCCTGCATCTTCATCAGTCACGAAGAACAATTACAACGCGTTCATAACATCGTAATTGTAGAAGACGGTGCAGAATTAAACGTAATCACCGGTTGCTCCAGTGATCCTTCCGTTGATAAAGCAATCCACTTAGGCATCAGCGAATTCTACATTGGCAAGAATGCAAAGCTTACCTACACCATGATTCACAGCTGGGGTGAAAACGTAGCAGTTCGTCCTCGCAGTGCAACCATCATCGACGCAGGCGGACAGTTCATTTCCAACTACGTATGCATGGAAAAAGCTAAAGACGTACAAATGAACCCTGTTACTCGTCTGGTTGGCGAGGGTGCAGTAGCAAGAATGAACTCCATCCTTGTTGCTCCCGAAGGTGCGCACCTTGACATCGGCGGTGTAGTTTCCTTGGAAGTTCCCGGTTGCCGTGCAGAAATCGTAGCACGTACCATTTGTACCGGCGGTGAAATTGTCAACCGCGGTACTTTGATCGGTAAAGCAGAAGGAATTCGTGCTCACCTTGAATGTAACGGCTTGATGCTTTCCGAAAAAGGCTACATCTCTGCGATTCCCCAACTTGATGCTTACACTGGCAATGCAGAAATGAGCCATGAAGCTGCTGTTGGTCGTATCGCTCCTGAAGAAATTGAATACTTGATGGCACGCGGTCTTGACGAAGACGAAGCAACTGCAACCATCGTACGTGGCTTCCTTAACGTTAACATCGAAGGCTTGCCTGACAGCTTAGCTAAAAAGATTACCGAAACCTTAGACACCTTTAGTTATAATAAAGGCATGTAAAATATTTAAAGCTCACTTCAAACGAAGTGAGCTTTATTTTTTACTCTTGTATAGTACCTAATGCTACCTTAACAAACTCATCAATAATCTTCCATTGATAGTTCTGTTTAGCGTAACCAAAACAAATTCTATATTTAGCTTTATCACCTAAACGTATAACTCGCAGTTTTGCTAAAGTTTCCTGCGATAAAGTCTTGCGCAACAAAATCTCCGGACAGAAGCACGCACCGCAACCTTCCATTGCCAATGACAAAAGAGTTTCGATATTGTCAGATTCCACTTTAATATCTGCCGCGAAACCTGCCTCTGCTAAAAATTCACGTCCAATCCGTCCTGCAATATTTTCTGCATTCATCAAAACAAAGGGACAATCTTTCAAAGGATATAAGTTTTGACAAAGTGCAACCTTTTCTAATACACGCTCTTTATCCACACCATAAATCTTATCAAGGAGAGCGTCACTAATCAACAAAACGTTTTCTTCATCATAAAAGTCCTGCATGGTCACGCCTGGAATATCTTCTGTAAAATTGGTAATTACCAAATCTATTTCATGATTAAGTAGTTTTATGCGCTGCTCTTCATTGGAAGTTTCCACTAATTTCACTTGCACAAAAGGGTGCTCCTTTTGAAAAGCAGCAATAACTTTTGGCATCAGGATACGCCCTCTGGAAAAGGCAATGCCTATCTTCAAGAGCCCTCTTTCCTTTTGGGAAACATCGTCCAATTCATGCTGCATATTTTCAATTTGATTTTGAATTGCCAAAGCGTAACGTAAGTAAATTTCACCGGCATAAGTTAATTTTAAGGGAATATTACGCACGAAAAGAGTGCTACCAATTTCTTTTTCCAGTTGAGCAACATAATTACTTAAAGTTTGTTGAGTTATATGTAATTGCTTGGCAGCTTTTGTAAAACTACGCTCCCTTGCCAAAGCTATGAAGTAATCAAAACGCGGAGTATTCATTGAAAATCACCTTGCTTACAAATTATATTTGTATCTTATATCATTTTTAACAGTTTTACAATGATAACTTTAAGTAATATACTTAAAATATCTTTTACCGATGAACAATTAGAGGTGACTTTCTTTGCATAATAAATATTCTCTCGTAGCAGGTCCTTTAATCTGCGCAATCATAACTTCTTTGCTCCAATACCCCTTTGGTTTTAACAGTGCCTTGGCACTTGGAACAATTATCTGGATGGGAATGTGGTGGATTTCCCGTCCTGTAGACATAGCAGTCACAGCGCTACTCCCCATCGGAATTAACGCCGTCTTCAATTTAGTACCAGCCAATCAAATCATTAACCAATATTTCTCAGAAATCGTAGTACTCTTAGTTGGCTCCGACCTTATCAGTATTACATGGACTAATACAGGATTAGACAAACGACTTGCCATTAAAACCCTGTGCTGCATCGGCACATCCCTTAGACAACAAATCACCGTATGGCTTTTCGTTTCCACAATCCTTTCCATCTTCTTACCAAACGTTGTTGTAGCTATGATTATGGTTCCCATTGCGGTTTCCATGCTTCATTTCATTGGCGAAAAGGTTATCAAATCAAGCAAAATTGCTATTCCTATTTTGTTGGCAATCGTTTGGGGTTCCGGTATCGGTGGCTTTGGTTCTCCGTTAGGTGGTTCCGCAAATCTTGTTGCCATCAGCTACTTGGAAAATATTTGCGGACACGAATTTATGTATATTGATTGGGTGTCCCGTTTCTTACCATTCTTAATGTTGACAATGCTTTTAAACTTGGTAATCTTGCTTTCTATCAAGTTACCTGTTACAAAGCTTGCCAACACAAAATCTTATTTCAATGATATGTATAAGCAACTCGGACCTATGAGCAAAGGCGAAAAAATAGGTCTTGGCTTATTCATTATATCTACAGTTCTCGCCTTTGCTCGCCCCCTTTTTGCAGATATTCTTCCTGCACTTAGACCTGCTTACATCTTCTTCATCTGCGGTCTTTTAACCTTTATGTTCCGTGATGAAGAAGGCAAGGTACTACTCACTTGGAAACAAGCAGAAAAAGAATTAATGTGGGGAATGTTCTTCCTCTTTGCAGGTGGTCTTGCCCTTGGCAAACTTGTTACAGGCACTGGTGCTGCCACTAAATTGGCAGAAGTTATTACTGTAATGCCTCTTACCGGTGGTATTGAAACAATCTTTGCTTTTACTGCTTTCTCTACCATTCTTACAGAAGTTTCTAGCAATACGGCAGCTGCTTCCATAGCGATTCCCATCATCCAAAGTATCGCTGAAGCTCTTGGTTTAAATGTAATCCCTTATATTCTGGTTACCATTGTTGCCGTAAACTGTGCGTATATCTTGCCGGTTTCTACTCGTGCTATTCCCATTGGTTACGGTTTAGAACCCTCCGAGCTTTTCAAACACGGTGTGATGCTTTCCATCCTTAACGTTTTACTGACAACAGTTGTTGGCTACATCTTCATTAACTATTGGCCAAGTTTCGGACAAATTTAATATTGATTTTAAAAACGCATTAAAACCATTTAAAAGATGGTCTTAATGCGTTTTTTACCGTCATCTGTTACCGCATCCCTTGCAATAAATTTAGCGTATGCTATAATCAATGTAATATAACATTTTAATAGGTGGTTTAATGCTTACTGATGGAAAAATTCAGTTGCCCAGTGGTTTTATTTTTGACTATGCAACCATGATGGGTAACTGCCGTATAACTGAAAATGATTTACTGGAATTGAAGGAGCGTATGCAAAATGCTGCTGCTGCCATTAACGAAATGCGTAAGAGCGGTTTTGCTAAAGCACATCTTTCTAAAGATGGTGCTCCTGAACCTGTTTATTTCACTCACCTTCCCTATATTAAAGAAGGCAATCCTAATACTCCCGACTCCATTGCAAAGTTCCAAGAATTCTCTACTTATATGCAAGACGAAGTAGATGCTGTTATCTTCTTGGGTGTTGGTGGTTCTTTCTTAGGTAACAGAGTTCTCTTTGATATCTTCTGCGGTGGCGGTTGGAATAATTTTACTCACGAAGAACGCAACAACCATCCGAGAATTTTCTTTGGTGGTAATAATATTGATCCTTGGCAAAGCCTCCATATTGTTCAACAAATGGAAAGCCTTGCTGAAAACAGAACCTCTAAAGGCGAAAAGTTCAAAGTTCTCTTAGTTCCCATCTCCAAATCCGGAACTACCTTGGAAACTTTAACTGCCTTTAGCTACTACTACCAAGAGCTTAACAAAAAAGAAAACATCATTGTTGACGTTGCGGTAGTAACTGATTTGAAGGAAGAAACTAATTCTCCGCTTTACAAATTGGCACAAGAAAACAACTGGCGAGCTTTTGACGTTAAAGAAGGTGTCGGTGGTCGTTTCTCCGTACTAAACGATGTAGGCTTCGTAACTGCAGCAGCCATCGGACTTGATATCGAACTCATTTTAGAGGGTGCTCGTGCTATGGATAAAGCCTGCCAAAAAGCAGACTTCTCTAATCCTGCACTGTTAAACGCTTCTCTGAAATACATTGCTGGTCAAAAATATGACTGCGATATTGAAGTATTCATGAGCTATGGTATGTGCCTTAAATCTTTAGGTGAATGGTACGTACAACTTTTAGCTGAATCCTTAGGCAAACGTCACGACCGCGAAGGTGCTACCGTTCATTACGGACGCACCCCCATTGCAGCAGTAGGCAGTACAGATATGCACGCACAAACTCAACAACATCAAGATGGTAAACGTAACAAAGTTATCCAATTCTTACAAGTTGATGAATTTGACAAAGACGTTATCTTGGGCAACCCCTTCCCCCATTTGGCAGACTTTGCTAAATATGATGGCGTATCCTTAAACAAAGCTTTACAAATCGCACTTTTAGCAAATCGTGAAGCTTTAGACAAAGATGATCGATTTAGCGCACTCTATCGTTTGCCTGCAATCAACGAGTTCTATATTGGACAAATCTTCTACTTCTTGATGCTCTCCATTGCTTACGAAGGTGAGCTTGCCAACGTAGATGCTTATGACCAACCTGGCGTAGAAGCTTACAAAAAAATTATAAAACGTGAATTAGGAAGATAGTCGTAATAAACTATTACTCCCGAAAAAATAAAGAAACCGTGAATTTGACGAAAGTCAAGTTCACGGTTATTTTTCTTGGTGGAGATGCGGAGGGTCGAACTCCGGTCCGAAAATATTGCAATACAACTTTCTCCGAGCGCAGACGACATACTTTAATTCGCTTCCTCAGTGCCTATCGACGGGCTCATCAGTCGCTATCTCGATGAGTTTCCCTTACAACCGCCGAGAATAAGAGGTAAGGTATCCCACTGTTTGACTGTCATCCATCACCCGTAGGAAGAGGCTCAGGGACAGTTAGCAAATTAAGCTGCTAAAGCGTATTCTTTGTTAGCGTTTATATTTAAACGTTCACTGATTAACGTGCTAGTGAGACCACGGCTCGCTTATCGTACCACACCTATCCCCGTCGAAACCAATTTCATCCCCGAATATAAGTGGACACGCTACATATGTATTGTAACACGCTTCGCTTTAAATCGCAAATGACAAATTTGTAAAAAGTCAAAAAGTCAGCGATTTCTTTCTTTCAAAGCGCGATCCATTTCACGCTTCGCATCCTTCTTCGCCATATCTTGACGCTTGTCGTACAACTTTTTACCAGTTGCCAATGCAAGCTCCATTTTTACAAGACCATGCTTAAAATAAAGCTTCAAAGGAACTAGTGCCATGCCTTTTTCTTTAACCTTACCAATCAGCTTGTTAATCTCTTGTCTGTGCAAAAGCAAGCGACGATTACGCAAAGGTTCATGGTTAAAAATATTACCATGGTCATAAGGACTGATGTGCAAATTATACACGAACACTTCCGCATTACGAGTTACTTGCGCATAGCTATCTTTCATATTAGCCTTGCCAGCACGCAATGATTTTACTTCCGTACCGGTCAAAGCAATACCTGCTTCGTAAACCTCATGGATAGTATAATCGTGGCGTGCTTTTCTATTTTCTGCTATAATCTTAACTTTTTGTTCTGCCATAATTATCTTTTCTTTCTATGTTTTTTAGACTGCTTATCCTTACCGTGTTTCGCGCTTCTTCTACCAGCTTCTTTATTCTTAGAGCCTTTGCCACTTTTTGATTTAGAAGCAACAAAAGTTTTATTGCTAACTCTAACCTTTTCTTTGGCTTTATCCTTTTTACCAGTACTTGTTCCACCAGCACGTTTTTGTCCATAAGCAGCTGATTTATTTTGTCTACCAAGCAGTTGTTGACGAATGTGCTCACGCACACCAGCATTCTCTCCTGCCATAATAAAATCAATGCTTACATCTTGAATATTTACTTGCAAAACTTCAATGCGAACTTTATCGCCTAAACGATATTGTTTTTTAGTGTGAGTACCAACCAACGCATAGCGTTCTTCGTAAAAATCGTAGTAATCATCCATCAAGCTGGAGATATGTACTAAACCTTCTACACCATTGGGAAGTTCTACAAACATACCGTAAGAAGTTACACCGGAAATTACACCATCAAACTCTTCACCGATGTGTGCTTCCATATATTCGCACTTCTTCAATTCTACAGTAGCGCGTTCTGCATCGGCAGCAGCACGTTCACGCAAAGAAGAATGTTCTGCAATGGCATCAAGCTTATCAGTCAAAGCTTCTGCCTTATCACTTGTGATTTTAGGATTTTGCATCCATTCTCTAAGCAAACGATGCACAATCAAATCCGGATAACGCCTGATAGGAGAAGTAAAGTGAGTATAATACTCCGCCGCCAAACCAAAGTGACCAATATTATCAGTTTGGTAAACAGCCTGCTTCATAGAACGCAAAGCAACGGTACTTACCAAGCGTTCTTCAGGTCTGCCTTCAATTTCTTTTATCACTCGTTGAATTTCAGCAGGCTTCATTTCTTCGCTAACTCTAAACTTCACATTAAAATTAGCTAAAAGCTTCGCCAGTTCATTCATCTTATCTTCTGCAGGCAAATCGTGGACACGATATACAGAAGGCCATTTTTGTTTGAACATATGCTGTGCAACAGTTTCGTTTGCAGAAAGCATAAATTCTTCGATGATGGATTCCGCATTGCCGTGAACGCGTTGAACAATCTCAATAGGTTTCAATTTATCATCCAAGATTACCTTTTGTTCAGGCAAATCAAAATCAATGGAACCACGCTTAGCGCGTTTAGCATGCAAGATTTCACGCAGTTCGTCCATCAAGTGCACCATCGGAAGAATGTCCTCATATTTAGCACGCAACACTTCGTCGCCCGCTAATATTTCCCGGACAATATTATAGCTCAAACGGTGACGCACATGGATAACCGCAGGGAAGATTTCATAATCAAGCACTTTGCCTTCACGGTTAATGTGCATTTCACAAGCCATGGACAAGCGATCCACACCTGCATTCAAACTGCAAATACCATTGGATAATCGTTCAGGAAGCATAGGCAATACCCTGTCTACTAAATAAACACTGGTGCCACGTTCGCGAGCTTCTTTATCTAGGATGCTATCTTCAGTTACATAATAACTAACGTCAGCAATGTAAACGCCAAGCAGGAATTCATCCATACTTAATTGTTGCACATATACTGCGTCGTCCAAGTCTTTAGCATCTTCACCGTCAATGGTAACAATGGGCAAATGACGCAGGTCGCGTCTACCTTGCACTTCATTTTTCAGCACAGTCTTAGGAACTTTTTTAGAAGCTTCTACAACTTCCGCAGGAAATTCCAAGGGCAAATCGTTTTGTTTGATGATGGACAAAATTTCTAAGCCAACATCACCGACCTTACCAAGAATTTCTACAACTTTACCTTCTGCTTTGCGAAATTCTTGAGGCCATTCAGTGATTTCAACAACAACCTTTTGATTATTCTTTGCACCATTAAAATCACGACGCATAATGTAAATGTCGCTAGCAATCTTTTTATCATCGGGTACTACAAAAGCATAATCTTTACTTTGATAGAAAGTTCCTACAATTTTATTGTGAGCACGAGTAATAATGCGAATAATTTCGCCTTCAGGCTTCTTACCGTTGATGTCATAATTAACTCGTGCCATTACTCTGTCATTGTTCATTGCCCCATTCAAAGAACGTGGAGAAATAAACACGTCAGGTCTATCACCTTTATTATCAGGAATTACAAAACCAAAACCTTTGCTTGTTAATTGCAAACGACCGGTAACCAGCCCCATTTTTTCGGGCAAACCATAAGTTTCAAAACGAGTCTTAATAATTTGCCCATTCTTTTCCAATGCGATAAGTTCATTCCAAAACTTGGTGGCACTACATTCACCGGCAAGTGCATCCAGTAAATCTTCTGCAGTCATTGGAGCATACGTGCTATTGCGCATAAACTCTAAAATGATTTCTTTTATATCTTTTCTTTGCATAATCTATTCCTCAAAAAATTTGGATATTTCCTTAAATACAGCTTCTCTTTCTACATCCAAGGTCAAAATATGACCACTATTCTTATACCAAACTAATTTCTTTTCTTCACTACTAATATTGTCATAAATATATTGAGCACTTTGCGGGTTAACGGTGTGCTCAATTTCAGATTGTAATACGATGCACGGAGCAACAATCTTTTCTAAAAACTTTTCTTTGCACAATTTCACTAATGCAAACAAACTACCTAATGGTTTTACAGGCATAACATTATACGCCAAATTGTATTTATCTGCTGAAAAATAGAAACGTTGGCGCTTTTTAAGATACTTAATAAAATGTCGTAACAAGGGTAAAAAAGGTACACGTTTATCTTGTACATAAATAGGAGCTGCTAAAATCGCAGCTTTACTTACAGGAAGTTCTGCTGCTACTTTGATAGCAAGCAAGCCACCCATGGAAAGACCCGCCACCATTACTTCAGTGCAACATTCTTCCAATCGTTTGAAACCTTTTTCGGCAGCTGCATACCAATCTTGCCATTTGGTTTCATTTAAATCTTCCGGTTTAGTTCCGTGACCGGGCAAAAGTACACCTAAAACGGTGTAACCTTCTTGATGGAGATGGTCTCCTAAAAGACGCATTTCTGCAGGAGTACCAGTGTAGCCATGAATTAACAGAACACCTTTATTATTGGTGCCTTCCAATAAAAATTCTTCTGCTCCTTTAATAACCTTCACAACTACCCCTCCAAAAAACTTTCATCTAATTCTATTATAACATATTCATACTTTCATTGTCGTAACTTCACTAATAGTTCATACCTAATCATTATACTAAAAAAGCCCACACTATAAAAGTGTGGGCTAAAAAGTCTTTAATTATTTGAACATACCGAGGAGGATACCGCCATTTGCAGCCAATACAGGAGCAAATACCAAAGCAACGATGGTCATCAATTTAATCAAGATGTTCATTGCAGGACCGGAAGTATCTTTGAACGGGTCACCTACGGTGTCGCCGGTTACAGCAGCTTTGTGAGCTTCGCTACCTTTGCCGCCGTGTACGCCGGATTCGATGTATTTTTTAGCGTTATCCCAAGCACCGCCAGCATTTGCCATGAGAATAGCAACCAAAACGCCAGCAGCCAAAGCGCCGCCAATCATACCACCCAAAGCTTCGGTACCGAAGAGGAAGCCGATGAGCAAGGGAGCAACGATAGCCAAGATGCCAGGAAGCATCATTTCGTGGAGAGCAGCAGCAGTGGAGATATCTACGCAAGTACGATAGTCAGCTTTAGCTTTGCCTTCGAGCAAGCCAGGGATTTCACGGAATTGACGACGAACTTCTTCAATCATTTCGTAAGCAGCTTTACCAACGGATTCCATGGTCATAGCGCCGAATACGAACGGAAGGGTTGCACCGATGAACAAACCAACCAAGGTTACGGGGTTCAAGAGGTCGATGGTTTTCAGACCAACAACTTGTGCATAAGCGGAGAACAATGCCAATGCGGTCAAAGCTGCGGAACCGATAGCAAAACCTTTACCGATAGCAGCGGTGGTGTTACCTACGGAGTCAAGTTTGTCAGTGATTTCACGAACTTCGTGGGGGAGTTCGGACATTTCTGCGATACCACCAGCGTTGTCAGCGATAGGACCATAAGCGTCTACTGCTACGGTCAAACCAGTGGTGGAGAGCATACCAACTGCAGCCAAAGCGATACCGAACAAGCCCATTTGGGTGTTTTGAGCGCCGCCCATGGTGAAGAAGGAGAGGATTACACCGATGCAGATGAATACCATCGGCAAGAAGCAGGAATACATACCTACAGCCAAACCGGAGATGATGGTGGTTGCAGGACCAGTTTCAGATTGTTGAGCGATTTTCTTAACAGAACCGTAATCAGCAGAAGTGTAAACTTCGGTGATTTTACCGATAGCCAAACCGCAGATCAAACCAGAAGCGATGGAAATGAAAGCAGCCATGCTACCGAAGATGGAGGTAGACAAGTACCAAGCAGCAGCAATTACAAGGATACCACCAACATAGGTGCCGTTGTTAAGAGCAGCTTGCGGATCGGTGGATTTGCTGTTACGAGCAAATACTACGCCGATGATGGAAGCAACGATACCAGCCAAGGAAAGCATGAATACGAATTCAACGCCTTCGCCACCGGGATATGCAATAGCACCGAGGGTGATAGCAGAGATGATTGCACCAACATAGGATTCGAACAAGTCAGCACCCATACCAGCAACGTCGCCTACGTTATCGCCTACGTTGTCAGCGATGGTAGCCGGGTTACGCGGATCGTCTTCAGGGATACCAGCTTCTACTTTACCTACCAAGTCAGCGCCTACGTCAGCAGCTTTGGTGTAGATACCGCCGCCTACACGAGCGAACAATGCAATGGAGGATGCACCCAGACCGAAGCCGGTTACAATGTCAACATTGCCGAACAGCATATAAGCTACAGCAACACCGGTGATGCCCAGGCCAACTACGCCCAAGCCCATTACAGCGCCGCCGGAGAAAGCGATTTTCAAAGCTTCAGGCATGCCATGACGAGCAGCTTCAGCAGTACGAACGTTAGCTTTGGTTGCAACAGACATACCAATGTAGCCTGCGCAGATAGAGAAGATTGCACCAGCGATGAAGCAAACAGCAGTCATCGGGGAGAGGAATGCAGCGATTACGCCTGCAACTACAGCAACGAAAATTGCCAAGTATTTGTACTCACGGTACAAGAAAGCCATAGCGCCTTCGTGGATATAGCCTGCAATTTCTTGCATACGAGCGTTACCAGCGCTAGCTTTTGCGATACTGCCGCTGAGCATCAAAGCGAATGCCAATGCAGCAACACCAACAACGATGGAAGTCATTAAATAGGACATTTAAAACTTACCCCTTTCTTCAAATTAAAAATTTTAAAATTTAAGAGTGCGGGTACACTCTTTTTAACAGGGAAAACTATGCATTTAACTTAGCCAGAGCCAAAGTTATAATAGCGAATGCAGAGCCCAATACAATGGTGGCTTTAGCCATGACAGAATCTAAGTCATTGCCTTTGCCGAAGAAACCACCGTCACTGCCACCGAAGGTACCACCCATACCGCCGCCTTTGCCAGACTGCAGCATTACTGCACCAATGAGAGCTATGCATACGATAAAGTCAAGAACCATCAAGACAGTTTCAAGCACTTCTCGTTCCTCCTTTTCACTTAATGCCGTTATATTTTACCATACTTTATGTTAGCTTACAATGTAAATCTGTAAAATATTTCACATTTCCGCATAATTTTTTATAAAAAAGCTTCCCTTTAATTTTTGTTGCTTACGCCACAAAAATTCTTCTTGAAAAGTTAAGGGCAAGGTTGTAAATTACCTTGCCCTTTGTGATTTTTAAAAATTATTTAATGTTGTAGAAAACCTTTTTGCCGTTGTATTTTGCAGCTTTACCAAGGTCTTCTTCGATGCGGAGAAGTTGGTTGTATTTTGCAACGCGGTCAGTACGAGCCGGTGCACCGGTTTTAATTTGACCAGCATTAACTGCAACTGCAATGTCAGCCAAAGTAGTGTCTTCAGTTTCACCACTGCGGTGAGAAATAATGCAAGTGTAACCTGCACGTTTAGCAGTTTCAATAGCGTTAAAGGTTTCAGTCAAAGTACCGATTTGGTTTACTTTAATGAGGATAGCATTTGCTACGCCTTTGTTGATGCCTTGAACCAGACGTTCTTCGTTGGTTACGAACAGGTCGTCGCCAACCAATTGAACTTTTTTGCCAATTTTCTTGGTCAAAAGTTTCCAGCCAGCCCAGTCATCTTCAGCCAAACCGTCTTCAATAGAGATGATAGGATATTTTTCGCAAAGGTCTGCCAAATATTCAACCATTTCTTCAGAAGTTTTTACGAGACCTTCACCTTCCAGGTGATATTTGCCGTCTTTGTACATTTCGCTGCTTGCAACGTCCAGTGCAATTACGATATCTTTTTCCGGTTTGTAGCCAGCTTTAACAACTGCTTCCAAAATAACTTCGATAGCTTCTGCGTTGTTTTTCAGGTTAGGAGCAAAGCCACCTTCATCACCCAAAGCAGTGCTCAAACCTTTTTCTTTCAGCAATGCTTTCAGGTTGTGATAAATTTCTGCGTTCATACGCAGAGCTTCGCTAAAGGATTTTGCACCAACGGGCATAATCATAAATTCTTGAATATCAACGTTGTTGTCAGCATGTTCGCCACCATTAAGAATGTTCATCATGGGAACGGGCAATTCTTTAGCTGCAACACCGCCCAAGTACAAGTACAAAGGCAAGCCAACAGAAGAAGCTGCTGCTCTTGCTACTGCCATGGAAACACCAAGAATAGCATTTGCACCAAGTCTGCCTTTATTAGGAGTACCGTCCAAGCGAACCAACAATTCGTCGATTTCAGTTTGACGAGTAGCTTCCAAACCAATCAAAGCTTCTGCAATAATATCGTTAACATTATCAACTGCTTTGGTTACGCCTTTGCCAAGATAACGTTCTTTATCACCATCACGCAGTTCAACTGCTTCGTGTACGCCGGTAGAAGCACCGGAAGGAACTGCAGCACGACCAACAGCACCATCTTCCAAAATAACTTCAACTTCTACGGTAGGATTGCCGCGGGAATCAAGAATCTCACGAGCATATACTTCGGTAATCATTGCCATAACAAAATCCACCTCGAATTATTATTTTTCTATCAAGCTGCTGCCTGTCATAACAGCAGGTTTTTCAATATTTAAAAGTTCCAACATAGTAGGAGCAATGTCAGCCAAAACACCACTATGAAGTTTATGTTCTTCATTACTTACTAAAATGAACGGTACGATGTTTGTAGTATGTGCAGTATGAGGAGTTCCGTCAGCTTCTGCCATTTTTTCCAAGTTACCATGGTCAGCAGTAATGCAAACGCTACCACCTAAGCTAAGCACTTTATCTACAACTTTACCTACACATTCATCTACAGCTTCCATAGCCTTGATTGCCGCAGGAAGCACACCAGTATGACCAACCATATCAGGATTTGCGTAATTAAGAACAACTACATCAAATTTATCTTTATCAAGTTCTGCCAAAAGTGCATCAGTTACATCGTAAGCACTCATTTCCGGTTGCAGGTCATAAGTTGCAACCTTGGGAGAATTTATTAAGATTCTTTCTTCATTCAGGTTAGGTTCTTCTACCCCACCATTAAAGAAGAAAGTTACGTGAGCATATTTTTCAGTTTCAGCAATACGCAATTGGTGCTTGCCTTCTTTAGCCAAAACTTCACCCAAAGTATCATTATATTCTTCAGGAGGATAAGCTACAGGAGCATCAATGGTTGCATCATATTGAGTCATACACACATAATTTACAGGCAATGCACTAGCAGGACGTTCAAAATGAGGGAACTCTGCATCGTTCAAAGCACGAGTAATTTGACGAGCACGATCAGGGCGGAAGTTAAAGAAGATGATTCCGTCACCACTAGTAATTTTAGCATCAACGCCTTCAACTACCATAGGCTCTACAAATTCGTCAGTTACACCTGCTTCATAAGATGCTTCCACACCTTGTACGGGGTCTGCAACTAAATTGCCTTCGCCCAAGACTAAAGTTTTGTAAGCTTTTTCTATTCTGTCCCAACGATTATCGCGGTCCATAGCATAGTAGCGTCCCATAACAGTTGCAATTTTACCAAACTCCATACCTGCAATGGCTTCTTGTAATTGTTTAATGAAACCAACAGCAGATTTAGGAGGAACGTCACGACCATCAAGGAAAGCATGCACATAAACTTTTTCTAAACCACGCGCTTTAGCCATTTGGAGCAAAGCAATCAAGTGATTAATATTACTATGCACACCACCATCAGAAAGCAAGCCCATCAAATGCAAGGCCTTGCCTGCATTTTTAGTCTTGTCCATACAAGCACACAATACTTCGTTATCAAAGAAGTCTCCATCTTTAATAGCTTTAGTAATTCGTGTTAAAGATTGGTAAATAATGCGTCCGGCACCAATATTTAAATGCCCAACTTCAGAGTTACCAATTTGTCCTTCGGGTAAGCCAACTTCCATACCGCTGGCTTCCAAAGTTGTATGGGGGAACTCTGCAAAATATCTATCAAGATTAGGTGTTTGCGCCAAAGTAGCCGCATTCACGTCACTTGCAGGCGCAACACCCCAACCATCAAGAATCATTAACATTACGGGTTTCTTAGACATTAATTATTGCCTCTCTTAGAAACTACGAGCGATAGCAGCAAAGGTTTCTGCTTTCAAGCTTGCGCCACCAACGAGTACACCGTCAATACCGCTAATGTTAAAGCTTGCTGCGTTCTTTTCGTTTACGCTGCCGCCGTACAAAATACGTACTTTGCGAGCAACATCTTCGTTAAAGATTTTAGCAATTTTTTCACGAATCAAACGGCAAACTACTTGAGCGTCTTCTGCAGTTGCAGATTTACCGCTACCAATAGCCCATACGGGTTCATAAGCTACTACCATATTTTCAGCTTGTTCAGCATTAATAACTCTCAAAGCATTGCTCAGTTGCATGCTAATTTTACGAGCAGTTTTACCAGCTTCACGTTCTTCTAAGTTTTCACCAACGCAGAGCATAGGTTTCAAACCGTTTCGATAAGCTGCAACCATTTTTTTAGCAACAACTGCTTCGTTATCACCAAAGAGTGCACGACGTTCGCTGTGACCAACCATTACATATTCAGCACAAATATCAGCAATCATCGCACCGGAAATAGCACCGGTATAAGCACCAGCATCTTCCCAATGCAAGTCTTGAGCGCCATAACCAACATGTTTGCCGTCGATAGCATCAGCTACGCTTTCCAAAGCGGTAAAGGTCGGGAAAATAACAACTTCATTCAAAGTGCCATTTGTTTCCATAACAATATCTTCAGCGAGTTCAATAGATTCGCCTACAGTTTTATGCATTTTCCAGTTGCCTGCAATCATTTTACGACGAACATCGTCAAGAGCAGCAACACCCGGTAATACTTTGCCTTCCAAATATTCTAAGGAAGCACCGCCACCGGTAGAGATGTGGCTAATTTTATCTGCCAAGCCAAGTTTTTCAATAGCAGCAACGGAGTCGCCACCACCAACGATACTTACAGCACGGCTCTTAGCTACAGCTTTTGCTACAGCTTCAGTACCTTTGCAGAAAGCATCCATTTCGAATACGCCCATAGGACCATTCCAAACAATCATCTTAGCATCTTTCAGAGCAGCAGCATAAGCAACGCGAGTTTCTTCGCCAATGTCGAGAGCCATAGAGTCTTGGTTCAATTCTGCAACTTTTTCAGTAGCGTGTTTAGCATCAGCAGCGAAAGCTTCTGCCATTACCAAGTCGGTAGGCAACAACATTTTTACGCCATTAGCTTCAGCTTTAGCAAGCAAAGTTTTAGCCAATTCAATTTTATCTTCTTCAACCAAGGATTTACCCATCTTGTAGCCTTGAGCAGCCAAGAAGGTATTAGCCATACCACCACCAATAAGCAGGGTATCAACTTTATCCAAAAGGTTTTCGATTACGCCAATTTTATCGGAAACTTTAGCACCACCGATGATTGCTGCAAAGGGATGCAAAGGTTCGGTAACAGCTTTGCCAACGAAAGCGATTTCTTTTTCTAAAAGGAAACCTGCAGCTGCCGGCAAGAAATGAGTTACGCCTTCAACGGAAGCGTGAGCACGATGGGATACGCCAAAGCCGTCGTTAACATACAAATCTGCCAAAGAAGCAAGTTGTTCAGCAAAGTCCATATCGTTCTTTTCTTCTTCTTTGTGGAAGCGCAAGTTTTCCAAAAGCAAGAGTTGGCCTGCTTTAAGATTTTTAGCAGCAGCTTTAGCCACATCGCCTACACAGTCAGGAGCAAAAGAAATCTTTTTGCCCAACAATTTGCCAAGATGTTTAGCAACAGGTGCCAAAGTATATTTAGGATTAACTTCCCCTTTAGGACGACCAAGATGAGCCATACAAATTACAGCAGCATCGTTTTCCAACAAATATTTGATGGTGTCCAAGGAAGCACGAATTCTAGTATCATCAGAAATATTACCTTCAGCATCGAAGGGAACGTTAAAATCAACACGTACCAGTACTTTTTGACCGGCAACGTCTAAATCTCTAAGAGTCTTTTTATCCACGTAAACTTACCCCTATCTTACAGACCTTTAGCTGCAATGTAGCAAGCCAAATCTACAACGCGGTTGGAATAACCCCATTCATTGTCATACCAGGAAACAACTTTAGCCATACGAGGACCTACCATCATGGTGGACAAGCCGTCAACGATGGAGCTCAGCGGGCAACCATTGTAGTCACGGGAAACGAGCGGAAGTTCATTGTAGCCGAGGATGCCTTTCAATTTGCCTTCAGCAGCTTCTTTCAATGCAGCATTGATTTCTTCAGCAGTGGTATCTTTTTGGAGGAGAACAGTCAAGTCAGTAATGGAAACGTTCGGAGTAGGAACGCGCATAGCAAAACCATTCAGTTTGCCTTTCAATTCAGGAAGAACGAGAGCTACAGCTTTAGCAGCGCCAGTGGTAGTCGGAATGATGGAGCAAGCAGCAGCACGAGCACGGCGCAAATCTTTATGCGGGAGGTCGAGGATGCGTTGGTCATTAGTATAGGAGTGAACGGTGGTCATCAAACCGCTTTCAATACCAAATTTTTCCATCAAAACTTTGGTGAACGGAGCCAAGCAGTTGGTGGTGCAGGAAGCGTTAGAAATGATGTGATGGTTAGCAGGATCATATTTATCTTCGTTTACACCCATAACGATGGTGATATCTTCTTGTTTAGCAGGAGCGGAGATAATAACTTTTTTAGCACCAGCTTCAATGTGAGCAGCAGCTTTCGGACCATCGGTGAAACGACCGGTGGATTCAACTACGATTTCAACACCGAGTTCGCCCCAAGGCAATTTAGCAGGATCGGTTTGAGCCAATACTTGAACTTTTTTACCATCAACAACGATGCAATCGCCATCAACAGTTACTTCATACGGGAAAGTGCCATGTACAGAGTCATATTTTAAAAGATGCGCCAAAGTTTCAGCGTCAGTCAAGTCATTTACAGCTACAACTTCTACGTCAGGATTGGTGAACGCTACACGGAAAACCTCGCGACCAATTCGACCAAAACCATTAATACCTACTTTTGTCATAATAAAATCCTCCTTAAATATATAAAAATATAAATTATTATGCACTACCGTGCTAAGTAACTAAACCATGCGCACAATTTCGCGCGCCGCAGCCTCGTCAGTAACTAAAATATCTTGACGAGAAGCCCTAATAACTGACAAAATTGCTGCCGCTTTAGATTTACCACCTGCGATACCGATGATAGTACCAATGTTCTGCAAATCTTGCAGCATAAGACCAGCATTATTAGTCATATAAATTTGTGTACCATCTAATGCAACATACTGACCGAAAGCTTCACCAACAGCTCCGCCTTCTTCAAGCTTAGTAATCACTTCAGGTGGCAAACGTCTATGACGAGCCATAACACTTGCTCTACCCATGCCATGAACTAAAATATCAGCACGTTTGATGATATCAACTACAGTACGCACGCCAATATCTTCTTGCAAAATACTGTTGAGAATATCCTCGCTCACACCATCAGGCACATAAAGCTGCCTATAAGAAGCATTAAGCTTTTGAGCAAGTACGGTTGCAATAGTATTCGCCTGTAATTCCACATTATCGCCCAACCCACCACGAGCAGGAACGATTACAGTTTTAGGTTGGCTACCGGTAATATTAGCAGCCATAGCAGCCAAGGTTGTACCACCACTAACTGCAACAATATGCTCGTTACCGTCACCTAAAACTTTACTCAAGATTCTTGCAGAAGCACGACCAATTTCGCGTTTTACTACTTCCTCTTGCTCAGAATCACCAGGAATAATTACAACAGTACCAATTTTCAAGACATCACTCAAAGTTTTTTCCAAAGAAGAAATATCTTGCAACTTGCGTACATAATCAGATAGCTCTCTTAAAATTGTAGCTCCTTCATCGGTAACAGTCATACCAGCAGAAGAAAAGTTTAATAATCCACAATTTTTTAAGAAGTCAACCTGTGCACGTAAAACGCGTTCACTTAATCCCAGTCTTGCAGATAAAGCTCTGCGACCAATAGGATATTCATGACTAACTTGTCGCAAAATTTGATAGCGTTGTACCAAAAGGTCTGTCAGTTCGGGAACTATTTTCTTTTGTAAATTGATAATACTATCCATAAAACTCTCCACAAAAGTGCTCGTCCCTCGTGGAACTTTCCGTGTCCCACGAATCCTAACACAATCTTTGTCTTAACAAATCTATTTTAGCACACTATAATTTTTTTGTATATACAGATTCACATGAACGAAGTACGCATAAAAAAGAAAAACAGCACTGCATTTGCAGTGCTGTTTTTCTAACCGGCAGCTATCTATCCTCCCAGGCCGCTTCCAGCCAAGTACTTTCGACGTATAAGGGCTTAACTACTGTGTTCGGGATGGGAACAGGTGGATCCCCTTAGCCATCACCACCGGATTATTATCTTCTCAGGTTATACCCTGAAAACTTCTCAGAAGAATTTTACTATGAGTAAATTTTTAAGTCAAGCCCTCGACATATTAGTATCGGTCCGCTGAATACATTGCTGTACTTACACTCCCGACCTATCAACCTCGTGTTCTCCAAGGTGTCTTACTAGATTTCTCTATGAGAGATCTCATCTTAAGGCTGGTTTCACGCTTAGATGCTTTCAGCGTTTATCCTTTCCGGACGTAGCTACCCAACTGTACCCCTGGCGGGATAATTGGTACACCATTGGTCCGTCCACTCCGGTCCTCTCGTACTAGGAGCAGATCCCTTCAAATCTCTTACGCCCGCGATGGATAGGGACCGAACTGTCTCACGACGTTCTGAACCCAGCTCACGTACCACTTTAATGGGCGAACAGCCCAACCCTTGGGACCGACTTCAGCCCCAGGATGTGATGAGCCGACATCGAGGTGCCAAACCTCCCCGTCGATATGGACTCTTGGGAGAGATTAGCCTGTTATCCCCAGGGTAGCTTTTATCCGTTGAGCGATGGCCCTTCCACTTGGATGCCACCGGATCACTAAGCCCTACTTTCGTACCTGATTGTCGTGTTTGACTCTCAGTCAAGCTCCCTTCTGCCTTTACACTCTTCGCGCGATTTCCGGCCGCGCTGAGGGAACCTTTGGGCGCCTCCGTTACTCTTTGGGAGGCGACCGCCCCAGTCAAACTGCCCGCCTGACACTGTCCCGAGTGTCGTTACTACTACGGTTAGAATTCCGATACATCAAGGGTGGTATCCCAAGGGCGGCTCCACGAAGACTAGCGTCCTCGCTTCCATGCCTCCCACCTATCCTGTACGTGATGTATCAGAACCCAATGTCAGGTTACAGTAAAGCTCCATGGGGTCTTTCTGTCCAGTCGCGGGTAACCTGCATCTTCACAGGTATTTCAATTTCACCGGGTCCCTCGTTGAGACAGTGCCCAAATCGTTACACCTTTCGTGCGGGTCGGAACTTACCCGACAAGGAATTTCGCTACCTTAGGACCGTTATAGTTACGGCCGCCGTTCACCGGGGCTTCGGTCGAATGCTTTGGACTAATCCGGACATCCTTCCTTAACCTTCCGGCACTGGGCAGGTGTCAGCACCTATACGTCAGCTTTCGCTTTAGCAGGCACCTGTGTTTGTGGTAAACAGTCGCTTGGGCCTCTTCTCTGCGACCACACTATGCTCCAGGAGCAAGTCCCTTCACAATGGTGGCTACCCTTATCCCGAAGTTACGGGTACATTTTGCCGAGTTCCTTAACGAGGGTTCTCCCGCGCACCTTAGGATTCTCTCCCCGCATACCTGTGTCGGTTTACGGTACGGGCGGTGCTCATCTCACTAGAAGCTTTTCTCGACAGTGTGGGGTCAACGACTTCGTCTCCATCGCTGGAAACTCCGCGTCACGCCTCAGCCTCAGCCATGCGGATTTGCCTACATGACAGCCTACACGCTTGCACAGGAACTACCAGTCTCCTGCTCGCCTACCCTCCTGTGTCACTCCATCGCTCAAACAATTCACACCGGTACTGGAATATCAACCAGTTGTCCATCTCCTACGCTCTCTGCCTCGGATTAGGTCCCGACTTACCCTGGGACGACGATCGTTGCCCAGGAATCCTTATGCTTTCGGTGGGAAGGATTCTCACCTTCCTTTTCGCTACTCATACCAACATTCTCACTTCCCATAAGTCCACCATGCCTTACAGCACAGCTTCAACCCTATGGGAACGCTCCCCTACCCCACACACCTAAGTGTGTAGCCACAGCTTCGGTTCCGTACTTTAGCCCCGGGAATCTTCGGCGCAGGGTCTCTCGACCAGTGAGCTATTACGCACTCTTTAAATGGTGGCTGCTTCTAAGCCAACATCCTGGTTGTTTATGAGACCCCACATCCTTTTCCACTTAGTACGGCATTTGGGACCTTAGCTGGTGGTCTGGGCTGTTTCCCTTTTGACTACGGATCTTATCACTCGTAGTCTGACTCCCAAGCTCTGCAGCATAACCATTCGGAGTTTGACAGGGTTCGGTAACCTTTACGGCCCCTAGCCCGATCAGTGCTCTACCGCCTATGCTTACTACTTGAGGCTAGCCCTAAAGCTATTTCGGGGAGAACCAGCTATCTCCGCGTTCGATTGGAATTTCACCTCTACCCACATCTCATCCGAAAGCTTTTCAACGCTCACCGGTTCGGTCCTCCACGCAATTTTACCTGCGCTTCAACCTGGACATGGGTAGATCACTGCGGTTTCGGGTCTACGTACAGCAACTTGTCGCCCTCTTAAGACTCGCTTTCGCTTCGGCTCCGTGTCTTCCACTTAACCTCGCTACTGCACGTAACTCGTTGGTTCATTCTTCAATAGGCACGCCGTCGCTTTCGCTCCGACTGCTTGTAGACATACGGTTTCAGGTACTCTTTCACTCCCCTCCCGGGGTTCTTTTCACCTTTCCCTCACGGTACTATGCGCTATCGGTCGCCAATCAGTGTTTAGCCTTGGAGGGTGGTCCCCCCTGCTTCCCGCAGAATTCCTCGTGCTCCGCGGTACTCTGGATACCGGCCTCGCCGCTCTGCCTTTCGCCTACATGACTATCACATGCTATGGTGTACCTTTCCAGGTACTTCAGCTAGGCCTGACTTTGATTATGCCGGTCCTCAACCCCATCCACCCGAAGATGAATGGTTTGGGCTCTGCCCTCTTCGCTCGCCGCTACTGTGGGCATCTCGTTTGATTTCTCTTCCTCCGGGTACTTAGATGTTTCAGTTCCCCGGGTTCCCTTCCTTTCGGATAACTACCCATGACGGTAGTTGGGTTTCCCCATTCGGATATCTACGGATCAATACTTGCTTGCAGTTCCCCGTAGCTTTTCGCAGCTTACCGCGTCCTTCATCGGCTATTGGCGCCTAGGCATCCGCCGTATGCCCTTAGTAGCTTGACTTTTCAGCTCCTAAGAACTTTAACGTTCCTAGTCTTTTTGTTTTTACTCGTTAACTCTTTCTTGCTTTATTTCGCAATTTCAGAGGTGCCAGATGGTCTCATCAATCATCTGGACTTTTTATTCTTCTGTGAAGTTTTCAAGGTACAATAGAAGGTTGTCAAAACCTTCAAAACTAAACAAAACCTAAGCAAATGTGCGTCGACTGAAGTCTACGGATTGTCTTCACAATCCATGTCTCCATAGAAAGGAGGTGATCCAGCCGCACCTTCCGATACGGCTACCTTGTTAC
>CALCHC010000078.1 GCA_937901335.1 uncultured Phascolarctobacterium sp.
GAGAGGGCAGGAATTGGGATCAAAGGTTTCTACATTCAAGTGGAGCAATGCTTCAGTGCGGATACCGAAGTCTACTTTGCCGCCGCTACGATCTACCAACAGACCTACGCCAACAAGTTCGCCACCTTTTTCTTGAACAACTTCCATAACTTCTTTAACACTGCCGCCAGTGGTAACGATGTCTTCTACAACCAGAACGCGAGTGCCCGGTTCAATGTGGAAGCCACGTTTCAAAGTCATTTTGCCATTATCGCGTTCGGTGAAGATTGCACGGGTGCCAAGTGCTTTACCTACTTCATGAGCCAGCAAAATGCCACCGGTTACAGGGCCAACTACCAATTCTACGTTGTCGTTTTCATAACGACGAGCGATTTCTTGGCAAAGTCTTTCGGTGTATTTCGGATGTTGCAATACGTTGAATTTTTCAACATACATGGGGCTGTGCAAACCGCTGGTCAGCAAAAAGTGACCGTGCAACACAGCTTCAGTTTCTTCCAACATTTTTAAGACGTCTTTTTCTTCCAACATTAGCTTACACTCCTTTAATTTCTGCTACGATTGCTGCCGCAGCTGCTTTTCTATCTTCTGCTTTGGTAATGGGGCGACCAACTACGATATGGCTAGAACCATTTTGGAATGCGCCTGCCGGAGTTGCTACGCGACTTTGGTCATCGAGGGATGCACCTGCGGGACGTACGCCCGGAGTTACAATCAAGAAGCCTTCACCACAAGCTTCACGGATAGCTGCAGCTTCTTTCGGAGAAGCTACAACGCCGTCCATACCAGCTTCTTTAGCCAATTTTGCCAAAGCGATTACTTGTTCAGCAATGGTGTTTTTATAGTTCAAATCACCAAATTGTTCATCGTCCATACTGGTGAGAATGGTTACTGCAATCAGTTTGGGAGCAGGTTTGCCTGCTTTTTCTGCAGCTTCACGTACAGCTTTAACTGCTTCGGACATCATTTTTTTGCCACCAACAGAATGTACGTTCATCATATCTGCACCCAAATCGCTAAGTACAGTCAAAGCGTGAGCAACGGTGTTAGGAATATCTTGCAATTTCAGGTCCAGGAAAACTTCCTTACCTTGTTCTTTCAAGAAGCGAATCATTTCACTGCCTACTGCGTAATACAGTTCCATACCTACTTTGTAATGGCTAACGGTGTCACCCAATTCCAGCACGCATTCTTTAGCTTGCTCAAAAGTAGGGAAATCAAGCGCAACTATCAAGCGATCATCATGTTGCATTTTATTATGCTCCTTTCGGGAGTTTACTTATTCAAATACGGCATACTTGCTTTGCCATTGGGCAATGCCAAGCCTACAATCTCACTGATATTTTGTACGTTATGTCTATCCAAATATTCCAGCATACCGTGAGCAATGGTTTCTGCAATATCAGGTTGGATGAAGTTTGCAGTGCCAACGGAAATTGCGCTTGCACCTGCCAACATAAATTCGATAGCATCGCGTGCATTCATAATACCACCCATACCGATGATGGGAACATTAACTGCTTGAGCAACTTGATACACCAAACGTACTGCCACCGGGCGAACAGCAGGGCCGCTCAAACCACCGGTGATGTTACCCAGTACAGGTTTTTGACGTTCAATATCAATTACAGTACCAAGTAAAGTGTTAATCATGGAGATTGCATCAGTGCCAGCTACTTCTACTGCTTTCGCCATTGCTACGATATCGGTAACGTTGGGAGAAAGCTTGGTGATTACCATTTTAGAAGTGTTAGCTTTTACTGCACGCACAACTTCTGCAGCTGCTTCAGGACAAGTACCGAAAACAATGCCGCCTTCTTTTACGTTGGGGCAAGAGATGTTGATTTCTACAGCATCTACGCCGTCAACGTCTAATTTTTTAGCAACTTCGCCGTATTCTTCAGGAGAATGACCGTAAATATTTACGATAACAGGCACGTCATATTTACGCAGTTCAGGCAAAGTTTTTTCCAAGAAGTATTCGCTACCGGGGTTTTCCAAGCCGATGCAGTTAAGCATACCGGAGGGAGTTTCCACAGCGCGTTGACCTTTATTGCCTGCTGCCGGAAGCAAGGAAGTGCCTTTTACGGTAACAGCGCCAACTTTTTCAAGGTCAAGAAAATCGGTGAACTCTAAGCCGAAGCCAAAAGTACCGGAGCCGGTGGTAACAGGGGTTTGCATTTTGAGACCGGCAATATCTACTGCAAGTCTGCCTTCGTACAATGCTTTTACCATTCTACTACCTCCTCTGCCCAGAAAACGGGACCATCGGTGCAAACTTTCATACGTTTGCCGATGCCACCGCAAGCGCAGGACAGGCAAGCACCCAAACCACACGCCATATATTTTTCCAAGGAAACTTGGCATTTTACATTAGCTTCCAAGCAAGCATTTGCAACTGCTTTCATCATGGGCACGGGACCGCATACATAAACGCAGTCATACACGCCACTTGCCAAGAGTTCCGGCAAAAGCGCCATAACAGTACCTTGGGTACCTTCGCTGCCATCATCGGTAGTAACAAATACTTTTTCGCTCAGTTCATCATAGATGCAGGTCCAGCACACTTCTTCTTTAGTGCGACCACCCATCAGGATGTCAGTTTTACCTGCGCCGAAGCCTTCAGCTAAGAACTTCAGCGGAGCAAGGCCAAGACCACCGCCAACCAAAAGCGGTTTTTGAGCAGTCATATCAAATCCTTTACCCAAAGGACCAACGATGCTCAGTTCATCACCGGAGCAAACGTCTGCCAAAATGTGGGTTGCTTCACCAATAATGCGATAGATAATGGTGAAGGTGCCTGCTTCTTTATTAACTCCGGCTACGCCGAAGGGACGGCGCAGCAACGGAGCAGTATTCTTGCAAACCTGTACGTTTACGAATTGACCGGGAACGGCTTGACTCGCAATTTCAGGTGCGTGAACTTCTAATATTTTAATAGTACTATTCAGTACTTTTTGACCAATAACTTTTGCTGTAGCAATTGTTTTTGCCATAGCTTAGTCCTCCCAAGCCAAATCTTGTAATGCAACTACGCTTACTACACGACGACGACGCATAGCGCTCATCGCACGTTGCAATTCGCGAGCAGTATCCAAAGAAGTGAGGCAAGCGATTGCGTGTTCAACGGTGGAACGACGAATCTTGAAGCCGTCACGTTCAGACTCACGACCGTGGCTAGTGGTGTTGATTACCATGCTGATGTGACCAGCTTTGATTTCATCAATAATGGTGGGTACACCTTCGCCAAGTTTGTTAGCAAGTCTTACAGGTACGCCGTTTGCTTCCAAATGAGCTTTAGTACCAGTGGTCGCCATAATTTCATAGCCCAAATCTGCAAAGCCTTTAGCAATTTCCACTGCTTCCTCTTTATCAAGGTCAGATACGGTAATGAGGATTGCACCTTCGTTAGGAACGTTAATGTTGGATGCGATACAAGCTTTGTACAGCGCACGGCTGAATTGGTAGTCGCAAGCCATAACTTCACCGGTGGATTTCATTTCCGGGCTAAGAGTGATATCTACGTTACTCATTTTGTTGAAGGAGAATACCGGAGCTTTAACTGCATAGTAGTCAGGGAACAGTTTGAGGCCCGGTTTGTAACCTTGTTCTTTAATGGGAACGCCCATTGCAGCTTTAGTTGCTACGTTAATCATGGGGATACCGGTTACTTTACTGAGGAACGGTACGGTTCTGGAAGAGCGGGGGTTAACTTCGATTACAAATACATCGTTGCCACGAACAATGTATTGAATGTTAATCATACCTTTTACTTCCAAACCAAGTGCCATTTTGTTGGTGTATTTAATGATGGTTTTGATTACGGATTCAGAAAGGCTTACAGGCGGATATACAGCGATGGAGTCGCCGGAGTGAACGCCTGCACGTTCAACGTGTTCCATGATACCGGGGATAAGAACGTCGGTGCCGTCGCAGATTGCGTCAACTTCAACTTCTTTACCTTGCAAGTAATGGTCAACCAGAACAGGATGTTCTTGGGAAGCTTTTACTGCATAGGTCATGTAGTTTTTCAGTTCGTTATCGTTGTAGACAATTTCCATTGCACGACCGCCCAATACGTAGGAAGGACGAACCATTACAGGGTAGCCAACAGCGTTAGCTGCTTTAATAGCGCCTTCAGTATCGAATACGGTGTAGCCTTGGGGACGAGGAATGTCGCAATCGGTGAGGAGTTGTTCGAAACGTTCACGGTCTTCTGCACGGTCAATGCTGTCTACGCTGCTACCGAGGATTTTGACGCCACATTTAGCGAGCGGACCAGCCAGGTTGATTGCAGTTTGACCACCGAATTGTACGATAACGCCTTCCGGTTGTTCTTTATCGATTACGTTAAGAACGTCTTCCAAAGTCAACGGTTCAAAGTACAGTTTATCGGAGATGTCGAAGTCGGTGGAAACGGTTTCCGGGTTGTTGTTGATGATGATGGTTTCGTAGCCCATTTCACGAAGAGCCCATACAGAGTGTACGGAGCAATAGTCAAATTCTACGCCTTGACCGATACGGATAGGCCCGGAACCGAGTACAACAACTTTCTTTTTATCAGTTACAGCAACTTCGTCTTCTTTTTCATAGGTGGAATAGTAGTACGGGGTTGCAGCTTCGAATTCTGCAGCGCAGGTATCTACAATTTTATATGCAGGCAGGATGTTGTTTTCTTTACGCATTGCGCGGATTTCGAAAGCATCTTTGCCAACAAGTTTACCAATTACAGGGTCAGCGAAGCCCATTTTCTTAGCTTTCAACAAGAGTGCCGGAGTAAGTTCTTCAGATTTGAGAGCTTCTTCCATTTTAACGATGTTGGTCAGCTTGTGGAGGAACCATTTATCCATTTTGGTAATGTCATTGATGTAGTCAATGGTTACGCCACGACGGATAGCTTCTACGATAACAAAGAGACGTTCATCGTCAATGAGTTTAATGCGTTCTTTGATTTCGTCATCGCTAAGAACTTTCAGTTCAGGCATTTCAAGGTGAATCAAACCGATTTCCAAGGAACGGATTGCTTTGAGCAAGGAAGCTTCAAAGCTACGTTCAATAGCCATAACTTCGCCGGTAGCTTTCATTTGAGTACCCAAAGTACGGTCAGCAGTTACGAATTTATCGAAAGGCCAGCGCGGGAATTTGAGTACGATATAGTCAACGGTAGGTTCGAAGCAAGCTTTGGTAGTTTTGGTTACAGCATTTTCGATTTCGTCCAAGGTGTAACCAATAGCAATTTTACTGGTTACTTTAGCGATAGGATAACCGGTTGCTTTAGATGCCAAAGCGGAGCTGCGGCTTACGCGAGGGTTAACTTCGATAACATAGTAGTTTTCGGAGTGAGGATCCAGTGCCAATTGTACGTTACAACCACCGCAAACACCCAATTCACGAACGATGTCGATGGATGCTTTACGGAGCAGAGTCAGTTCTCTTTCGTTAAGAGTTTGAGCAGGAGCAACTACAACGGAGTCACCAGTGTGAACGCCAACGGGGTCTACGTTTTCCATAGAGCATACGGTAATGCAGTTATCAGCAGCGTCACGGATTACTTCGAATTCGATTTCTTTCCAGCCAGCGATGCTGCGTTCAATCAAGCATTGACCGATGGGGCTGTAGCCCAAGCCTTTTTGTACAATGTCAACCAATTCGTCTTCGTCGTGAGCAATACCGCCGCCAGTGCCGCCCAAGGTGTAAGCGGGGCGAACGATCAAAGGATAGCCGATTTGACGACCGAATTCGCAAGCAGCCATGATGGTTTCAACGATGGTACTTTCAGGAATCGGTTGGTTGATTTTTTCCATAGCTTCTTTGAACAATTCACGGTCTTCGCCACGTTTAATAGCGGAGATTTGAGTGCCAAGAAGTCTTACATTGTAATCAGCGAGAATGCCTTTTTCTTCCAATGCCATTGCCAAGTTCAAACCAACTTGACCACCCAAGGTTGCAAGCAAGGAATCAGGACGTTCACGTTTGATGATGTTTTCGAGGAATTCAACATTTACAGGTTCAACATATACGCGGTCTGCAATGTTAATGTCGGTCATGATGGTTGCAGGGTTGGAGTTTACCAGTACAACTTCAAAGCCTTCTTCTTTCAAAGCACGGCAAGCTTGAGTACCAGCATAGTCAAATTCTGCTGCTTGACCGATGATGATCGGACCGGAACCGATAACAAGAACTTTTTTTACATCTGTAAGTTTCGGCATTATTTACGACCCTCCATCATTTCTACAAAAGTTTCTAAGAGGTAAGTATGTTCAACATCCGGCAAGAATTGTACGGATACAGCATTTTTACCTTCATATTTCAAGCCTTCAACGGTGTTATCGTTAAGAGCTACGTGAGTTACAGTAATATCTTTACCTTCTACGGAAGCTGCTTCTACAACATAACCGTGGTTTTGAGCGCTGATGTAAACGCGACCGGTTTCAAAACCTTTTACCGGTTGGTTACCGTGGTGACCGAATTTCATTTTAGAAGTTTCAGCACCAGCAGCCATAGCCATTACCAAATGACCTAAGCAGAAGCCCAGCATCGGTTTCTTGCCAAACAATTCTTTAACGGTTTCAACAACTTCAGGAACATCAGCCGGGTTGCCAGGGCCGTTGGTAATTACGATGCCTTGGGGATTGTGACGCATAATTTCTTCTGCGCTGGTATTTGCAGGGAATACGGTCAGGTGGCAATCCATACCCATGAGGAAGTTGGTAACTTTTTTAGTAACACCAAGGTCAAGCACTGCAACATGCAATTTGCCTTCGCCTACGGTGTAAGTTTCTTTAGTGGTTACTTGAGCAACTTGGTCGTGCATTTCAGCAGTAGCCAAAAGCGCATCAATTTCTTCTTGAGTAGCTTCTGCGCTAACGATTACGCCTTTCATCACACCATTGTCGCGAATTTTACGAGTGATGGAACGAGTGTCGATACCTGCCAAAGTGGGAACGTCTTGTTCATCAAGGAAATCTTCCAAGGAACGTTCGCTTCTCCAGTTGCTAGGATAATCGCACAATTCGCCAATTACCAAGCCTTGGCAATAAGCTTTACGGCTTTGGTTAAACATATTGTTTACGCCGGAATTGCCAACGATGGGATAAGTCAGAACCATAATTTGACCGCAGTAAGTGGGGTCAGTCAACAATTCTTGGTAACCGCACATACCACCGGTGGTGAATACTACTTCACCAACTGCATTGCGTTTACCATAGAATTCACCTTCATAAACGCTACCATCAGCTAAGATTAATTTGCCTTTTTTTACTTCGCGCATACTACACCATCTCTCATAACGAATTTGCCCGCAAGCATGGTTGCTACTGCTTTACCTTTGCACTCTTTACCTTCGTACGGAGTGAATTTGCCGCGAGTATAGAATTTGGAGCTGTCTACAGTCCATTCTTTATTTAAGTCAATAATCGCAATATCTGCAACAGAACCTTCTGCCAAAGTACCACGGTTCAGTTTGAACAGTTTGGAAGGTTCGCAGCTCATTTTGCTAATGATTGTGTTCAGGTCAAAAATGTTGGTGTGGTACAAATCAGTCAGCATTACGCCGAGAGAAGTTTCCAAACCGCAGAAGCCGCAGGGTGCATATCTGAACTCTACGTCTTTTTCTTCAGGTGCGTGAGGAGCGTGGTCGGTTACGATTGCATCAACAGTACCGTCCAAAACTGCTTCGCGCATTGCTTGTACGTGATCCCAGCTGCGGAGCGGCGGGGAAACGCGGGTTGCAGGATTGTAAGTAGCGCAAGCTTCATCAGTCAAGGTCAAGTGGTGAACGGTAACTTCACTGGTTACGTTTACGCCTTTTGCTTTGTATTGACGGATGATATCGATTGCACCTTTACTTGCTACGTGAGCAATGTGTACGTGTGCGCCGGTGTGTTCTGCAATGATGCAGTCACGAGCTACAGCGATATCTTCGGATACAGCGGGAATACCCGGTACACCGATTCTTGCGGATACAGCACCTTCGTGCATGTAGCCATCAGCATTCAATTCAGGGTCAATTGCGTGGCAAATGAGACCTTTGTCGAAAGAAGTGATATATTTTGCAGCCAACATGAAGAGTCGGGTGCTTTTTACATAATAGCCGTCATCGGAGAATGCCATTGCGCCACGGAATGCCATATCGCCCATTTCAGCAAGTTCGTCACCGCAGGTGCCTTTGCTGATTGCGCCGATAACTTCAACATTTGCATAGCTTTCTTCAGCTGCGCGTTGTTTGATTGCAGAAACGATTGCAGAGTTATCAACTACAGGTTTAGTGTTCGGCATACAAGCTACAGTAGTTACACCGCCAGCAGCAGCAGCTTTAGTACCGCTGATAACGTCTTCTTTTGCTTCCAAACCAGGTTCACGGAGGTGAACGTGGAGATCAATCAAACCAGGAGCTACAACCAAACCGGTTGCATCATATACTTCATCAGCTGCTTCAGTGATTTCAGCAGCCAAAGCTTTTACTTTACCGTCCTCAACAAGAACGTCCATTACAGCATCGAGGTTTTGGCTCGGGTCTACTACCCTACCGTTTTTAATCAATGTTTTCAATGTGCTTACCTCCTGTCAAGGTTAAGAATAAGAGGGCCATACGCACTGCTACACCGTTTTGAACTTCGTCACGGATTGCAGCGTTGTCGCAGTAGCCAACTTCCCAAGAAATTTCCAAGCCGCGGTTCATGGGACCCGGATGGAGAACAGTTACGTCAGGTTTCGCCAGTTTCAGGCGAGCTTCGTTTACGCCAAAGATGCGAGCATATTCACGCGGAGTCGGGAACATACCTTTCTTTTGACGTTCCAATTGGATACGCAGGATGTCTACAACATCTGCGCCTTCGAGAGCTTCTTCAACACGTTTGTGTACGGTTACGCCCAAGGATTCAATATCATAAGGCATCAAGGTCATAGGACCAGCAACGTGTACATCAGCACCCAGTTTAGTCCAAGCAGCAATGTTAGTACGAGCTACGCGGCTGTACAGTACGTCGCCGATGATTGCCATTTTCATGCCTTTCAAATCAGCGCCTTTTTTCTCACGGATGGTGAGCAAATCCAGCAAGCCTTGAGAAGGATGAGCATGCGCGCCGTCGCCTGCGTTGATGATTACAGGGTCAGCTACGTTTGCAGCGTAAGCAGCAGCACCTTCAATGGGGTGACGCATTACGATTGCATCGCAAGCCATGGATTGTACAGTCAAGATAGTATCGCGCAAGCATTCGCCTTTAACAACACTAGAAGAAGCGGTAGTAATATTTACAACGTCAGCGCCCAAATATTTACCAGCCAACTCGAAAGAAGTGCGGGTACGGGTACTGGGTTCATAGAACAAGTTAATGATGGATTTACCACGCAGGGACGGAACTTTTTTAATGTCCCTTTTCATAATTTTTTTCATTTCCTCAGCAGTTTTAATAACGAGCTCAATCTCTTCTACGCTGAGGCTTTCCAGGTCGAGTATATCTCTGCCGCTGAGAGATACATTTGCTTTTGCCATTAGCATTACCTCCTGTGTCATATATAATAAAAAAAGCCTTCTTGCCCGCGAGAGGGTACAAGAAGGCCTTAGCTTCATTACTTAAAGTCTACCTTGAAGTCTCACGGGACCGATTTAAAGGTACAAATTTAACTGTATATATTCTATCACCGCACCGTTCCTTAGTCAAATATTTAAGCGTAAAATTTGCCATTTTTTGCACAAAAAAACTCCGCAATTTCTTGTTTAATAAACACAAAAATAAATATTACAAACAACAGATAGCGACCAACTTTTTAGGTTGGTCGCTATCAAAATTTTGTCTACCGTTAAGTCTAATTACTTGGCAAATATGAATTCTATAATTCTATTGCTTGCCTTTTCTGTCGCTAACATTATATCATTTTTCTTCCAATAAGGTTTGTTAGCATTCTGGTATTCAGCAACCAAAGTACGAGCTATAGGATATTCACTATCAATATAGCCTGTTTTATTTTCAAGCTTTGTCGAAACTTTAGTCCTAAACCATTCATTTCCAATTGCTCTATTAATTTTTTCTTCAAGAACAATCTTATTACCCAATTTGTTTACAACACTATAGAATTCTTCTTCACTACTAATTTCGGCATCCTTCCTAATTTCCTGAAGATTATTACCACTATATGGCATAATATGTTCAATATCATATTTTGTGCCAAGCATGAAACTACAACCTCTTTCTTTAGCAAAAAGATACTCATTTAAATATACTAAAACATTGCCATCATAATCACGCAATGCATTTTGAATATTTTCTTTGTCCCAATTAGTACGAATATGTTCATTAAAATCATTGATGATTTCATTAACATCAACACTTACGTTCGCAAACTTAACCTCTTCGCCAAATAAAAATGTCTTAAAATATCTGCTAGAATACCCCACATCAACAAGTTCAAGAAGAGAAAATAAACGAAGCAAGCATTCAAGAACAGGAGTAACTACTTCTTCTTTGATATCATTATCATCAAATCTAAAGAAATAGCTAGCCAAAAACAACTTAGTGTTCTCATTGAATTTTAAAAGAACTTTCATTTGCGGATATTCAGAAACTTTTTCCCAAATTCTAGCAAGTTTAATCATATCTGAACACATACCGATAGGATTAGCCATTGGCACCTTATTAATTTCTGTAAAATATCTTCTCAAACCAGGTGTAGTTACATTGATTGCTCCTGTTTCGCTTACAGTTTCATTATTAATAGTTCTTATATAATACATATATTGCATTAAGATAGAGTTGATATCAGCTACACGAATGCTCTCTAACCCATCTATACAATTATTTAACTGTTTCCATAAATCAGCAAATTCTTTTTGAGTTCCTCTTTTTTCTGCTTCTGCATATAATTTTGCAGAAATAATATCCGAATCATACAAAGGTAACCCATCAGAATTAAGAGAATTAAACATTGTTATAGCTTGTTCAACTTGCCAACTCTTAATCTCAATTACTTCGCAATTATCTGTAATAGATTTAGCAATGCTATTTAATTGAGACTCAGATAATTCGCTTATCTTTTCATAAAAGAATTTAAAGTTTCTAAAGAAATTGGTATATCTATTGTCTTTTTGTTTGTATTTGATTTTAATTACATTGGTTTCTGCCGAAACATAATCAGTAGCTTGTAGAATTGTTGCCAATTCAGTCTTGTATTTTTCATTTATAGAATAGTTTTCTAGAATAATTCTGCGCTTGCATATTTCAGCATCTTTAACAACATCTGGCTTATCCGAAATATCTTCTGTTTCAGCTTTATAGAGAATCCCCATAATTCTTCTTCTACGTTCTTGCAAGCCACGACAGAGACTTGCAGAATCTTCATCATTTGCAGTCCTTTCAATCGCGATATTAACTCTTACTAACAACGCCTTTAATAACAATAAAAATGTAGTGGTTCTTTGT
>CALCHC010000079.1 GCA_937901335.1 uncultured Phascolarctobacterium sp.
TACAATACGGAACGAATGGCTTATGCTCTCGAATACAAAAGCCCTATCCAGTATAAAACTGAACAGGGCTTTTAATGTGTCTACTTTTTGTTGACAAGTTCACCTTAATGGTAGTGCCTTTTCTTAGTTTTTAAATTTTATTTCTAATTCTTTATCCAACGGATAGCTTACCAGTTTATTGCCATCCAAATCTTCCTTATGCATATCAACAGCGCATACTTGGCTGTTTTCGTAGGTAGTGTAGTAGTAAATTCCTTTATCTACATTGCAGCAGGAACTGTATATAGTTTTTTCATAAAGGCCTTTGCCCATATGAACAATGCCGTTTTGCATTTCAACAGATTTTAAAATATGGAAGAATTGGCTAATGCTTTCTGTTTCGCTATCTCCGGAAACTGAATTGAGTTTTACAAAGGCAGCTTTTACGAAGCGAGACATGGAAGAAGTATCTCCCGGTAAACCTAAACCACCCATACCGTTAGAATACAAGTCTAATTGAAGCGGATGTGTTTTACCGCCAAAGTTGTTTTGAGGTTGTTCGTTGGAAAGGTGTATGTAATTATTAAGATTAAAGATTTGGTGTTCAAAAGTAGGGTTATTAGTAAGCACTCCAATAGGGTTAGCGTAGATTTTGATACCTTCTTTTACTGATTCAATAGTAATGGAGCGTTCTTTATCCGCAATAATCCAGTGTAGGGGAGATAGAGGAAGTTTGTCGCTAAAGTTTTCCTTTAAAAGGTTAATGCGTTTTAAAAGAGCTTCAGCTTCCGTAACTGTTGTGCATTGACCTAAAATCCAAGGGATAAGTTCAAAGGGAGTTATATTGTCTTTACCTTCAGCGTAAGGCTTGTAATCAGCATTTTCGGGGAAGTTTAGTCCTGCGATACTCAAACCTTTTTCGTTGGTTGCGTCGTAATAGAGTGGGTAATCATCTGCAACGTAAGCCATACCAATAATTGCATAATGGTTTATTAATGCACCCATTTTTCTAAAATTTAAGACGTAGTTGCGCGGAGTAATAGTAACAGTTTCATTATAAGAAAATTGTAAGTCTAAGTTTCTGCCAAAGTAATGGTCTTTGGTTGTATAAGTTATTGCTGTACACATAGGGCACCATCCTTTTATATAGAGAGCTGTGTTTTATTTACCATGTACTTCATCATAATAGCTCTTTTTAATTTTACAACGAGACTAATTTAAGTATGTGTTATTACTATGGCGTATTATCAATAAAAGTTTTATATCTTAAAAAATAAAAGAGGCTAGGACGAATTTGTCTTAGCCTCGAAAGTTTTTATAGGGTATTTTATTTTAACAGTTCTTCTTTTAATTGGTAGTACTCTCTAGAGAAGTAGGGAGTAAGCTGCGCTTCACGGTGGTCGTAGCCAAAAGCACGCTTGGTGATGGACATAATGGGCGGTGCTTGAATACGTTTAGCAACGCTAAAGCCAGCAAAAAGTTTCCACCAACGCTCCAAGTCTGCGATGAATTCAGCAGGGGTGGAGAACGCATTAGCGATTACTTCTTCTTTACAACCAAGTTCTTCTGCCAAAGTTCCTGCTTTATACCAACGGAGTACATCTGCAGGAGTTGTCTTATGCCAATTTTCTACGAAGGATGCCAAAAGGTAATCATGGTATTCGTAGATGAGAGGATCGCCACCAGTTCCAACAGTTTGAGAATCGGAAAGTTCAGCGCTAGGACGAATGGTGAAGATTTCCGCAGGGATGACTTCACGTTCAAAGATTACTTCGTTCAAGTAACGACCAAGAGCATAAACTTGATGCTTCCACAAATCGCCAATCATAGCAAGTGCACCGCAGATGTCACCATAGAAGGTGCAGTAACCAACAGTGATTTCTGCTTTGTTGGAGTTACAGGAGAAGGCACCACCAAAAGCTGCGGAAGCTGCTGCGATAATGCGCGCACCTCTGTCGCGAGCTTGGATGTTTTCTTTTACGATGTTGCTGAGGGTGAGGTTGAAGCTGCTACCATCTGCCATATTGGTAATGGGAGTGGTGGTAAGCTGTTCTTCCGTATGCTCGCAGCTGTGGGAGATGGGTACTACTGCGTAGTTAGCTCCCAAGTTTTTCGCAAGGTTATAGGCAATATTTTTAGTGGTTTCTGAATTGTAGGCAGAGGGCAAGTTAATGAGCAGTACATTTTCTGCACCTAAGATATCTGCATACATAGCTGCAGTGATAGCAGAATCGATACCACCGCTTAAACCGATGGTCATCTTTTTGATACCACATTGGTTCAAGAATTTTTCTGTGCCATAGCGCAGAGATTTGTAAATAGATTCCGGCTCTTGGGGCAGGGCTGCAACGCTGTTATCTCCAACGAAGGAGCCTGTTTCTGTATCCCAAGTACATTCTAAAAGTGTATCTGCATACATTTCAGCAGAGGTAATCAAAGTACCATCTGCATTGTAGGCAGAGGAGCAACCGTCATAAGTGAAGACGTTTTTACCATTATTTTGGATGCCTACATTGTTGCAGTACACAAGGGGAACGCCTGCTTCTTTGGCTTGTGCACCAAAAAGTTTGTTGCGCTTTTTGTTCTTGCCTAAGCTGTAGGGGGAGCAGGAAAGGTTAAAGAGAATTTCTGCACCATTGTTCGCCAAGGTTTGGGGAACGTTGAGGTGATAGTTTTCAGTCCAACCGTCTTCGCAAATCATTAAGCCAACTTTGATTTGTTTACCACGAATGGTAATTTCTAAAGGTTGGAGCGCTTCTGCAACTACAGCGTCTTCTTCTGCACACAGCTTTTGCAAACTGTAGAAGTAGCGGTAATCGTCAAACTCGCGGTAGTTGGGCAGGGAGTTTTTAATAATAAAGTTTCGGCCCATGTAACCGCCAAAGACTTTGCCGTTTTGACAAGCTACTACAGCGTTGTATTTACGCAAACGACCATCTTCATTTAGCTTATCTTTTTCAAAGGCAACATTGCCAAACATAATGCAAATATCTTGGGAAGCTTCTACGATTTTTTCTGCATAGTATTGGCAGTCGTCAAGGAAGGTTTGTTGTTCCCAAAGGTCACCAATCAAGTAACCGGGGATACACATTTCAGGTAACAATAAAATATCCGCCTGCTTTTCTTTAGCGGCAGAGATAAGTTCTAATATTTTTTTATAGTTTTCATCGGGACGACCGGGAATAATATCCATTTGTCCGCAAATTATCTTAATAAGCACTTGCACACCTCGTTAGTTGCAATTAAACATATCTGATGATATTATAGCAAATGTGGAGTGATTATGCCACTTTGGAGGAGGTTTTTACCTTGAAACATAACAAAAAAACTAATGCTGCCCGCATTTTGGACGATATGAATATTACTTACCGCATCATGGAATATGAAGTGGATGAAAATAATTTGGACGCTGTTCATGTAGCTAATTCTGTTGGTATGCCAGCAGAGCAAGTGTTTAAAACTTTGGTTATCCGTGGTGATAAAACTGGCGTGCTTTTTGCAGTTATTCCCGGTAATGGTGAACTAGACTTAAAAGCTTTGGCGAAAGTTAGTGGTAATAAACGTACTGAGCTTGTTCCTTTGAAAGAAGTACTGCCTTTGACCGGTTATATTCGTGGCGGCTGCACTTCCTTAGGTGCTAAGAAAAATTACCCTGTATTTATTGATGAAACCTGCGTGCTGTGGGATGAAATGGCAGTGAGTGCAGGTCAACGCGGGATGCAACTTGTACTTGCTCCTGACGATTTAGTGCGTGCGACCAACGCAACTGTTGCACCGCTCATCTTTGAATGATGACACTTGTCCATTTACAGGAAATATGGTATTATCTTTTTATATAAATTGATTGCTACTCAATTTAGATAGAATAAAAAATAATTAGAAGTGATGGAAGGCGAGGAACAGCGATGTTTATGAAGCGAAGGCGTACTGATAGTACGTCGAGCAAGTAAATGAGCTGTGACAAAGCATAACATTACTTATAATTATTTTAAAAGGTGGTTATTTTTATGTTATTCGTAAGTACTCGCGGTAAAACCGATTTAGTTAGCGCTTCTCACGCCATTACTCGTGGCTTGGCAGGCGATGGCGGTTTGTTTGTTCCCAAACGTTTTCCGCAAATCCGTTTAGGCGATATTAAAGCTATGGAAAAGAAACCTTACACTGAACGTGCAGTAGATATCTTGTTGCAATTCTTGACTGACTTCACTGAAGATGAACTGCGTGAATGTGTAACCAATGCTTACGCTCCTGAAAAATTTGGTGGCGAGCCTGCACCTTTGGTAAAAGTAAATGCCAACACTTCCGTTTTGGAATTGTGGCATGGTCCTACTTCTGCTTTTAAAGATATGGCATTGCAACTTTTGCCCCACGTTCTTACTAAAGCAATTGCTAAGACTGGTGAAAAACATAAGGTTGTAATTCTGGTTGCTACTTCTGGCGATACCGGTAAAGCTGCTCTCGAAGGTTTTGCTGATGTAGATGGTACTGAAATAATTGTATTCTATCCTAGCCAAGGTGTAAGCGATATCCAAAAACGTCAAATGATTACCCAAATGGGCAAGAACGTTAAAGTTTTTGGTATTGAAGGCAATTTTGACGATGCACAACGTGGCGTAAAAGAAATTTTTGGTAACGAAGCGTTGGCTGCGGAACTGGAAGAAAAAGGTTACGCTTTCTCTTCTGCTAACTCCATCAACTGGGGACGCCTTGTACCGCAAATCGTTTACTATTTTAGTGCTTATGTTGATGCTGTTAAAGCAGGTAGCATTAAAATGGGTGACAGCATTAACTTTGTTGTTCCTACAGGTAACTTTGGTAACATTCTTGCCGGCTACTATGCTAAGCTGATGGGCTTGCCTGTGGAACGTTTGTTGTGCGCATCTAACAGTAACAACGTACTTACTGATTTCATCAATACCGGTGTTTATGACAAACGCCGTGAATTCTTCAAAACAGTTTCTCCGTCCATGGATATTCTGGTTTCCAGTAACTTGGAACGTTTGCTTTACGCAATCACCAATGAAAACGCAGAAAAAGTTGATGCCTTAATGGATAAACTGAACACTGAAGGTAGCTACAAAATCGAAGAAGAACATTTGAAAATTATTCAAAGTGAATTCTTTGCAGCTTGGGTTGATGAAGTTGAAACTAAAGAAGCAATCGCTCGCGTTTACAGCGATTATAATTATTTAATGGATACCCATACTGCAGTTGCTTGGCGTGCTTTGGAAAAATATCGTCTGCTCACCAGTGATGAAACCTTTACCATCGTACTTTCTACTGCTAGCCCGTACAAGTTCTGCGACAGCGTACTGGAAGCTTTGGAAGATAAAAAGCAAACCGAAACTGAACCTTTCGCATTGCTCCGTAAATTAAATGAAAAAACTAACGCTCCCATTCCTGAAAGAATGTTGGCTTTGGAAACCATGCCCATTATCCACGGTGATGTAATTCCTGCTGACACCATGGAAGAAGCAGTAGTTGAATACTTGAAATAATTTAATACACAAAAAATTAGAGGCTTACTTCGGATTTGAAGTAAGCCTCGTTTTATTTGTTATATTATTTACCCAACAGCTTTTTCAGTTCGGCAACCTTTTCTGCAAATTTTTGCAAGGTTACGGTTACAGGTTGGGGAGTGTTTAAATCAACACCTGCGTTTTTGAGAATGTTGAGGGAGTAGTCGCTGCCACCTGCGTGGAGGAAGCCCAGGTATTTTTCTACAGCGCCTTCTTCACCATTCAAGATGCTTGCGGCGAAAGCAGTTGCTGCGCTGTAGCCGGTTGCGTATTTGTAAACGTAGAAGGGGGTGTAGAAGTGGGGGATTCTGCTCCATTCGCTGGCAAGTTCTTTATCAACGGTAAGTGCTTCGCCGTAGTAACGTTTGTTGCTGTCAAGCCAGTAGTTTTCCAGTTTTTCTGCTTGGAGGGTACGACCAGCAGTGATTTCGCCATGGATAAATTTTTCAAATTCAGCAAATTGTACTTGGCGGTACACGGTGGTGCGTACTGCTTCTAAGAATTGGTTGAGCAGGTAAATTTTTTGTTCATCATTTGCGTGCTTCAAGGTGTGTTCTAAAAGCAGAATTTCGTTAGTGGTGGAAGCAACCTCTGCACAGAAAATGGTGTAATCTGCATTGATGTAGGTTTGAGCACTGCTGGAAAAGTAGCTATGGAGTGCGTGTCCCATTTCGTGTGCAATGGTGGAAATGCTATTGTAGCGTTTTTGGTAGTTAAGGAGTACGAAGGGGTGCACGCCGTAAACGCCCCAAGAGTATGCACCGGAACGTTTACCTTTGTTTTCGTAGATGTCAATCCAACCTTCGCTAAAGCCTTTCTTTAAGGTGGTGATGTATTTTTCACCGAGAGGTTGCAATGCATCAACAATCTTTTCGCAAGCTTCATCGAAGTCGCAAGCGAAGCTATTGCCTGCATTAGAAAGAGGAACGTAAATATCGTAGGGGTGCAGTTCTTCGAATCCAAGCACGTCTTTTTTCAATTGCATATATTCGTGCAAGGGTGCAAGGTTATCGTGGACAGTTTGAATCAAACCATCGTAAAGGGAAGTGGGGATGTTATCCGCAGCAAGGGAAGCGGTCAAAGTATCAGGATATTTGTGAGCAGTTGCGTAGAAGTTAGCACTGCGGCAGCTACCTGTTAAAGTGCTTGCTAAGGTGTTGCGATATTTATTGTAAGTACCCATCAAACCTTGGAAGGAGTTTTTACGTAGTTCGCGATCAGAAGAAGTCATATTTAAAAGGTAGTTACCTTCGCTGACGGTTGCTTCATTGCCGTTACCGTCAGTAATTTTGGGGAACTGCATATCTGCACTAATAAGGGAACGGAAAGCAGTTGCTGCAGTACCGGTAGCAAGGCGGCTGTGAGCTAAGAGTTCTTCCATTTGTACAGGCAGGATGTGGTCAGCAAGACGCACCAAGTTTTCAATATAGTATTTGTAATTAGCAAGAGCCGGTTCAGTTGCCAGCATCTCTGCTAATTTTTCTTTATCGAGTGCTAAAATTTCCGGTTCGATGAAGGAATTGGTGTTACTAAATTCTGCAGCCAAAGCTTCTGCTTCACCAGAAAGAGCTTGCATATGTTGGTCAGTGTTATCTGCGTCTTGTTGCAGGCGAGCGTAGGCATAAATTTTTTCAACCATTTGTGCCAATTCGTCTTGCATCATCAGGGCAGCAGCCATTACCTTAGCATCGCCAAGCAAGCCTTTAAATTCGCTAAGTACGGGAAGTTTTGCTTTTAGTTCATCGCAAGCTTCTTTCCACGCAGTTTCATCAATATAAATATCACTAACACGCCATTTGCAGTCAGCAGGAATATCTACACGAGCAACGCTGCTGCCATGGGCGGGAACAATTTTCTCAGTCATTATATTTCACTCCTTGCAAAATCAAAATTATTATTTTACTATTATATCATACGTTGGAAAAAGGAGCAGAAAAATGCACGCACTTTTAATAGCAATCAACAGTAAGTATGTTCACACTGCCTTGGGCTTGCGTTATGTAGGCGAATATGCCAAAGCGCAAGGTTTTGATGTATATTTAATAGAAGAAACTATCAACACTCCTATTTTGGCTGTGTTGGAAAATATCATGGATGTTAAGACAGAAGTTTATGCCTTTTCCGTTCATATTTGGAACAAGCCTTTTGTTTATAGACTTATCTCCATGCTCAAGAAGCTTCGTCCTGAAGCAACCATCGTTGTTGGTGGTCCGGAAGTAGCTTTTGATGCAGAAAGAATCTTCCAAGAAATGCCTGCCATTGATTACATTGTGCAAGGCGAAGGTGAAAAAGTTTTTGCTGAATTCTTGGCAAGCTACAAAACTGGTAATATCCCTGCTCACGTTGCATATAAAGAAGGGGATAAGGTTGTTCTTAACGGTGGCGTAACTGTAATTGAAGATTTAAGCTTGTTACCCTTCCCGTATCCTGATTTGGCAGATGTGGTAGAGGCTCACAAGATTGTTTATTATGAAGCAACTCGTGGTTGCCCCTTTAACTGTTCTTATTGCTTAAGCGGTATCTCTCGTTCCGTGCGTAAACGTCCTTTGGAATTGGTGCTTCGCGATATGGATATCTTTATGGCAGCGAAGGTTGCCTTAGTTAAATTTGTAGACCGTACTTATAATTTGGACGAGAAGTACTTTTTGCCTATGATGAAATACTTGGCAGAAGCAAAAACTGAAACTACCTTCCATTTTGAAATTAAGGCAGATATTTTGTCTGAAGAAGTACTGGACTTTTTGGCGACTGTACCTAAAGGACGCTTCCAATTTGAAATTGGCGTGCAAACTACTAATCCGCCTACTTTGAAAGCAATTAACCGTCAAGACAATTGGGAAAGATTAGTTCATAATTGCCAAAGACTTTTAGGTTTTGGTAATATGCATTTGCATCTCGATTTGATTGCAGGTTTGCCGTATGAAAGCTTGCGTGAATTTAGAAAATCCTTTGATGATGTTTATGGTTTGAAGCCTGATATGTTACAGCTAGGTTTCTTGAAGGTGCTTCCCGGAACCCAAATGAATAAGGAAACAGAAATCCATGGCTTGCGTTATATGGATGAACCTCCTTATGAAATTTTGGCCACTAATTATATGCCTTATGAAGAACTGCAATTCTTGAAGCGTTTGGAAAGCGTACTGGAACAAACTTATAATACTGGCAATTTCCAAAACATCTTACGCTATTTAATAGAAAAGAATAATGCAGGTGCTTTTGCCTTTTATGAAAAGCTTACTAATTGGTGGGTAGGGGTAGGTCATTATCCTCAAAGCCATAATGCGAAGGGTGTTGCCAAAATCTTGTACGATTTCATTATGGAATGTCATGCTGATGAAGCAGATACTCTTATTGAAATTTTACGCTACGATGTTTTTGCAAGTATTCCTGGTTGGAAGCCTGAATGGCTGCGTTGGAACACAGAAGCAATTTTTGAAACTGTTTCTGACTTTTGGCGAGATGAAGAAAAAGTTGGACGTTATATCGAAAATTATAAGTTCTCCAGCTGGCGTCAGATTCATAAGAATTACCCCATTGAATTATTTAAAAATGATTTCTTGACTGGTGAAGCTCGTGAGTTTTACGTAATGGCTAAGAATATAGGAGAAGAATCTCAAATTTTTGAAGTAATTTTGTAAATTTTTAAGGGCGTGTCATGCGTGAGCAGGACACGCCTTCTTTGCCAACCGAGCCGAGCGTGTCATCGAAAAATGTTGAAAAAAGTTAAAAAAGGGTGTTGACAGT
>CALCHC010000080.1 GCA_937901335.1 uncultured Phascolarctobacterium sp.
CGAAAGTACTTGGCTGGAAGCGGCCTGGGAGGATAGATAGCTGCCGGTTAGAAAACAGCACTGCAAATGCAGTGCTGTTTTTCTTTTATGTCATTTTTCTTTTTAGTTGTTTTGTTGTAAAATAAAAATAGGAAGATGATTTTATGTACTATTCTTTTAGTTTATATAGTTTTGTGCATATCACGAATTGCTTTGCAAAGAAGTAATAAAGGAGACTAACAATATGTGTAATAACCATAAACATTTTATGCAAGCTGCTATTGATGAAGCAGAAAAGAATTTACTTACTAATGACGGTGGACCTTTTGGTGCGGTAATCGTTAAAGACGGAAAGATTATTGCTCGTGGTCATAATGAAGTGCTCAAAAACAATGACCCTACTTGTCATGCAGAAATGCAAACTATTCGTGCTGCTTGTGAAGCATTGGGAACCTTTGACTTAAGTGGTTGCGAGCTTTATACTTCTTGCTATCCTTGTCCTATGTGTCTTTCTGCTACCATTTGGGCAAACATTAAGGTTGTTTACTACGGCAACACTGCCAAAGATGCAGCTGACATTGGCTTTAGAGATGATTATATTTACGATTTCATTAAAGGTAACTGCGTTGACGAAAGCGTTATGAAAATTTCTCCGTGTAATCGTGAAGAAACAATTGTTACCTTTAAGAAGTTTATGGATAAAAATGATAAGAAGATGTATTAAAAAGCATACTTCTTTCTGTGAAACATTCTAAAAATATCGCTTATTTAGGTGTAATAAGTCTACATTTTTGATATAATAATTGTATGATTATTAAAGGAGGCTCTGCCTATGAAAATAGAGTTTACAAAAATGCACGGTGCAGGCAATGACTATGTTTATGTGGACTGCACTAAGGAAGATTTGCCGAACCCCGGTGCAATCTCTGAATATGTAAGCCACAGACGTTTTGGTGTTGGTAGCGACGGTTTGATTATGATTTGCCCGTCCGATGTTGCGGATTTCAAAATGCGTATCTTCAACGCTGACCAATCCGAAGGCAAAATGTGCGGTAATGGTATTCGTTGCGTAGCAAAGTATGTTTATGACAATGGCTTAACTGATAAGGAAGAAATTAAAATTGATACCTTATCTGGTGTAAAAACTATTAATGTTAATGTTGAGGAGGGTAAAGTTGTGAGTGCTAGAGTTGATATGGGTAAACCCATTTTTAGATGCAAAGATATCCCGATGATTAGTGACCATTTCATTTTCGTTGACCAAGGTTTGGTTTTGAGCGATAACTATGGTGAAGAAAAAGTTGTTTATAACGGCACTTCTATTTCTATGGGCAATCCTCACTTTGTAACCTTCGTTAAAGATGTTGATAGCCTTAACCTGGAAGAATTGGGTCCTCAATTCGAACATCATCCGCTGTTCCCCGAAGGCGTTAACACTGAATTCGTAGAAGTTATCGACAAAAATACTGTTAAATTCCGCGTTTGGGAACGTGGTAGCGGTGAAACTTGGGCTTGCGGTACCGGCGCATCTGCTGTTTGCGTAGCTGCTGTTCAAATTGGTCGTGCTGGCAAAAAAGGTGAACCTTTGACTGTTATCGCTAAAGGCGGCACTTTGCAAGTAACCTTTGATAAAAATGACCACGTTTACTTGGAAGGTCCTGCAGTAACCTCTTTCACTGGTGTTGTAGAAGTTCCTGACGAAGTAGTTAAATAATTTTAATGTAGATATTTTATTTTAAATGGGGGATTCTCAAAAATGGCTTTAGTCAATGGTAATTATTGTAATCTTAAAGAAACCTATCTTTTTGCAGATATTGCACGCAAAGTAAACGCTTTTGTTGCTGCTAATCCTGAAAGAAAACTTATTCGCTTAGGCATTGGCGACGTAACTAAACCGCTTGCTCCTTGCGTTATCGAAGCTATGGAAAAAGCAGTTCAAGAAATGGGCGTACAAGCTACTTTCCGTGGTTATGGTCCTGAACAAGGCTATGGATTTTTGCATGAAGCTTTGATTAAATACTATGCTTCTTTTGGTGTAGAACTTGCTAGCGACGAAATCTTCGTTAGTGATGGTGCAAAAAGTGACTGTGGTAACATTACCGATATCTTTGATAACAGCAACACCATCTTGATTCCTGACCCGGTATATCCTGTTTACTTGGATACTAATATTATGTGCGGTCGTAACGTTATTTATATGCAAGGCACTCCGGCAAACAACTTCCTGCCTATGCCTAACGATGACGTAAAAGCTGACATCATTTATTTGTGCTCTCCTAACAACCCGACCGGTTCCGCTTATAATAAAGAACAATTGGAAGCTTGGGTTGCTTATGCACGTAAAAACAATGCTGTAATTTTGTACGATGCTGCTTATGAAGCATTCATTACTGACCCGGCAATTCCTCGCAGCATCTTCACTATCGAAGGTGCAAAAGAATGTGCAATCGAATTGTGCTCCTTGTCTAAAACTGCAGGCTTCACCGGCACTCGCTGTGGTTATACTATCGTTCCCCATGGTTTGGTTCGTAAAACTGCTGATGGCAAAGATATGGAACTTAACGCTATGTGGCTCCGTCGTCAAACCACTAAGTTTAACGGTGTTCCCTACATCATCCAACGTGGTGCAGAAGCAGTATTCACCGAAGAAGGCATCAAACAATGCCGTGAAAACATTGCTTTCTACCAAGAAAATGCTCGCATTATGATGGCTGGCTTCGATAAATTGGGCATTAAATATTTTGGTGGCGTTCACTCTCCGTATCTGTGGGTACAATGCCCCAACGGTATGTCCTCTTGGGAATTCTTTGACTTCCTGCTTGAAAAACTTGCTGTTGTTGGTACTCCGGGCGTTGGCTTCGGTAGCATGGGTGAAGGTTACTTGCGTTTGACTGCTTTCGGTAGCCGTGAAAACACCATCGAAGCAATGGAACGTATTGTTGAAGGTTTGAAATAAGAGGAGATTATAAATGAAAAAATTATTTTTAACTCTTGTTATGGTTCTGATGATGTCTGTTAGCGCAGTATGCAGCGCTGCTAATGGCAAAATGCTTTCTGCTGAAGAAAAGCTGGTTGGCGATTTCTTGAATGCTAAAAGCTATGGTGCAATTACCTCCATCATGACCGACAATATGAAAAAAAGTTTAACTGCTGATGCTTGGAACAATTATAAAGAGCAAGTAGCTAAAAACTTTGGCAACTTGACCATGAGAAAATTGCGCGTTGTTCAAAAATTTGACGATGCAGATGTACTGGTATATCAAGCAATTTTTGAAAAAGTTCCTGCTGCAGAATATAGTTTCGTGTTTATGATTCAAAATGGTAAACCGATGCTGGAAAAATTCGGTTTGGCATTGCCTCCGAAACCTCAAGCAGAACAAGCACCTGCAAAATAAGAGCATAACTAAAAATTTAAACTCCACGTCTTACGGCGTGGAGTTTTTGTTTTGGTAAGCATTTATCTAAAAGGCTAGTAATGTTATAATAAAAGTTAATGATTGAGAAAATGTACGATAAGGTTTGATTTTGAAAGAGATTCTTTCATTTGGATGGAGGTGATGTTGTGATAGAGATTTCTAGCTGGATGGATAAGTTTGTTAGAAGTTTGGAAGACAGTTTTGGAAACAGAATATGGTTTGTTGGTTTGCAAGGCAGTTATGGACGAGGAGAAGCAACGGAAACAAGTGACATTGATGTTGTAGTTATTCTTGATGAACTTACTGCGCAAGATATTCAGGCTTACAATACAATGTTAGATACTTTACCAAATAGAGAGCTTATTTGTGGCTTTGTTTCTGGTAAAAAAGAACTTTTGAACTGGGAACCATCTGATTTATTTCAGTTTTATCACGATACAACACCGATTAAAGGCAGTCTTGATGAACTGCTTGTATTGATTGATGATGTAGCCATTGAAAGAGCAATCAAGATTGGCGCGTGTAATATCTATCATGGTTGCGTACATAATATGCTTCACGAAAAGAGTGATGAAATTTTAAAAGGTTTGTATAAAGCTGCTTCCTTCGTGGTGCAAGCAATTTGCTTTCAAGAAACTGGTTGTTATATCAAAAGTCAGAAAGATTTGTTGGAAAAAGTTTCTGGCGAAGAAAGAAGCATAGTTGAAAATTTCTTAAGCTTGAAAAATAGTGACAAGGTTGATTTTGAAGAAATGTCCAACACGTTGTTTGCGTGGTCTAAAAAATGGATTGGAAATAAAAGGTGATAAATATGTCAGATAGATTTTTAGTAATAGATGGTAGTAGCTTAATTCACAGAGCTTTTTTCGCACTGCCCCCCTTGATGAACAAAAAAGGTTTGCACACTGGTGCGGTGTACGGCTTTTGCAATATGCTGCTGAAATTGTTGGATGAAGTTAAGCCTAAATATGTGGCTGTTGCTTTCGACAAATCTCGTAAGACTTTTAGAACAGAGATGTTTGCAGAATATAAAGGCACTCGCAAGCCGACACCAAGCGAATTATCCGAACAGTTCCCGCTGACAATGAAGGTATTGGAAGCATTGAACATCGTTTCTTTGGAATTGGATAATTACGAAGCGGACGATATCATTGGTACTTTTGCAAAGCATGCTCCGGAAGATGTGGAAGTGCACATCATTACCGGTGACCGTGACGAACTGCAGCTTATCGACAAGCGCACCAAGGTTTACTACACCAAGCGCGGCATTACCGATGTGCAAATTTTTGACGAAGCTGAGTTCGCTGCCAATTACGAAGGCCTTGCCCCTAAACAACTTATTGAGTTGAAAGGTTTAATGGGCGATACCTCCGATAATATTCCCGGTGTGCCTGGCGTTGGTCAAAAAACTGCTATGAAGCTTATCTTGGAATATGGCGACGTAGAAACTGTTTTGGAAAACGCAGGCAATGTTAAAGGCAAAGCTTTGCAGGCCAAATTGATGGATAACAAAGAATCTGCGTTGCTTAGTAAAAAACTGGCTACTATTTTTACAGATGTACCTGTATCTTTAGATATGCAGGACTACGAATTGAAAGCAGTTAAGGACGAAGCACGTTCTTTGCTTTTAGATTTAGAGTTTAGAAATATGTACGAACGCTTTGCCGCAGTACTTGGTGGTAAGGTTGAAGAGGAAGAAACTGCTGATTTTGGACTCTTTGGTGAATTCGTAGAAGAAGTTGTTGAAACTAAAAACATTTTGGCTACTGATGCAGAAGCTAAGGTTTTCTTCGACAAGCTTGTTGGTAACGGCAAGCCTACTGCCTTCGTCGCTACTATTGCGGGAAATCTTCCCAACTTGCTTTTCACAAAGGCAGAGTTCTACGTTGATAACAAGGTTTACGTTTTGGAAGAAGCAAGCGATGGCTGGCAACGCTTCTACGATTGGCTTGCTAACGAAAATGCTTTAAAAGCAACCTGCGATAGCAAAGAAATCTACAAAGTTTGCTTGTGCAAAGGCTTTGAGGCAAAGGGCATTGTAGAAGATGTGGCTCTTGCTGCTTACATTGATGACCCTGGTCATGGCTCTTACGCTTTGGAAGATGTAACTACTCGCTACATCTTTGGTAAAAAGGTGGAAGGTGCAGAAGCTGTAGATGCTTTGGTTAAAATCTTCCAAGAATATTTGCAAGTAAAAGAACAAGACACTTTATATAAAAATTTGGAAATGCCTGTGGCGAAAGTGCTCGCTACCATGGAATTTAACGGCGTTAAGCCTGATATGGAATTGCTTGACCAACTTTCCGAGGATATGAGCTTCCGTATTAAGAAGCTTGAAAAAGATGCAGTTGAACAAGCTGGTGAAGAGTTCAATCTGAAATCTCCTAAGCAATTGGGCGTAGTGCTGTTTGAACATTTAGGCTTGCCTGTTATCAAAAAGACTAAGACTGGTTATTCCACAGACGTTAAAGTTTTGGAAGAACTGGAAGGCAAGCATCCTTTGATAAGCACCATCTTAGAACATCGCAAATTGGCGAAGCTCCAATCCACCTATATTGATGGACTGAAACCGTTGCAAAATGCTGTGACCGGGCGCATTCATACTCGTTTCCAACAAACTGTTACGGTTACCGGTCGTCTTTCCAGTACTGATCCTAATATGCAAAATATTCCTACCCGCACCGAAGAAGGCAAGCAAATTCGTAAGGTGTTCGTTCCCGGCGAAGGTTACGACTACTTGATGAGCTGCGACTATTCCCAAGTGGAACTGCGTATTTTGGCATGCATTGCTAAAGACGAAGTTATGCTGGAAGCTTTCAAAAATGGACAGGACGTTCACGCTCGTACTGCAGCAGAAGTTTTTGGCGTGCCTCTTGATGAAGTGACTAGCCAAATGCGTAGCAGAGCGAAGGCTGTAAACTTTGGTATCGTATATGGTATTAGCGACTTTGGTTTGGCTGCTCAAATTAAAGTTAGTCGCAAAGAAGCAGCAGGCTATATCGAAAGTTACTTTGAACGCTATACTGGCGTGAAGAAATATATGGATGATATGATTGAACTGGCTCGTAAGCAAGGCTACGTTTCTACCTTGCTTGGTCGCAGAAGATATCTGCCTGAAATCAACCATACCAATTTTAATCTGCGCAGTTTTGCGGAACGTACCGCTATTAACACTCCCATCCAAGGGACTGCGGCAGATATTATGAAGAATGCTATGGTTAAAGTTGCTGAAGCGTTGAAAGAAGCAGGGCTTAAATCTCGCATCTTGCTGCAAGTGCACGACGAACTTGTTCTGGAAGTGCCCGAAGCAGAAAAAGAAATTGCTGCTAAAGTAGTGAAAGAAGCTATGGAAAGCGCTGCGACTATGGATATTCCTCTCCTTGCGGAAGTAAGCTTTGGCAAGAACTGGGCGGAAACAAAATAGGAGGTCATTATGCCTGAAATGCCCGAAGTGGAGCAAGTGCGTAAAACTCTTGCACCGCGTATTACAAATAAAAAAATCACTTCCGTAGAAGTGTATCTTGATAGATTGGTTAAACATCCTACCGTAGAAAAGTTCGTTGAAGGTTTAACCGGTAAAAGTATTTTGGAAGTTGGTCGCAAGGGTAAGTACCTTGTGCTTAAAACTGACGAGAACCAAAAACTTATCGTGCATTTGCGTATGACAGGCGCGTTGATTGCTCAAGATAGCGAGCAGGAAGTACCGCCCTACGCTAAAATTAAATTTACTTTGACTGATGGAGTAACCTTGTGGTTTACGGATATTCGCACTTTTGGTACGCTGTACCTTGTTACTAACGACGATGCCTACATCGATGGTTACGAAACTTTAGGGCCGGAACCTTTGAGTGCAGGCTTTACCTTTGAATATTTAGAGCCTTTGGCTAAAAAAGCACGCAAGCCTATTAAAACTTTCATCTTGGATCAAAAAGTAATTGCTGGCTTGGGTAACATCTATGCTGACGAATGTTTGGCACTGAGCGGAATTAATCCTTTGCGTCACGCTAACACTTTGGATGCTGAAGAAGTACGTGCTTTGTGCGAAGCGGTGAATGCTGTAATCGCCCAAGGTATTAAGAATCGTGGTACTACCTTCCGTGATTATAAGGATGGCGAAGGTAAGAGCGGTGAGAACCAAAAATATTTGTTGGTATATGGACGTGGGGGCAAGCCTTGCAAAAAATGTGGGGAAGCTCTGGCTACTGCCAAAGTTGGTGGCAGGGGAACGGTTTATTGCCAACATTGTCAAAAATAGGAGAAGCTTATGAAAATTATTGGTTTAACTGGTGGTATTGCTTCCGGCAAAAGTACTGTGGCTGCAGAACTGCGCAAGCATAACATCCCGGTTTTTGATGCGGATGAAGTGAGCCGTAATGCTGTTGCCAAAGGTAGCAAAGGCCTTGCCATGGTGGCAGAAGTTTTTGGCACTGAATATTTAACTAGCGATGGCGAAATGGATAGAGCGAAAGTATCTGCTAAAGTTTTTAGCGATAAGGAAGCTTTAAAAACCTTGGAAGGCATTTTGCATAAAATTGTGTGGGATGAGGCAGAAGCTTTTATGGCGCAAGCTAAAGAAGCAGATGCGAAGCTTGCAGTTTTGGACGTACCTCTTTTGATTGAATGTAAATGGCACGAACGCGTGGACTGCGTTTGGCTTGTGGCTGTAAGCAAGGAACAACAAATTAAACGTGCTATGATTCGCAGTGGTATGACCGAAGATGAAGTAAAAGCCCGTATCGCGGCGCAAATGTCTTTAGAAGATAAAAAGAAATTCGCGGACGTGGTGCTGGATAATAGCGGCACACTGGAAGCAACTTTAGAGCAAGTACGCAAGGAGCTGGAAAAAGTTTTGGCTTAATAAGTTCTTGTGAGAAAATTTGTTAAAAAGTTGTTGACACATAATTTTTGATGTGCTATTATATCTATGTTGTTATCAAACATCTGAATTCGCGGTAGTGGCGGAATGGCAGACGCGCTAGCTTCAGGCGCTAGTGGGGGCGACCCTGTGGAGGTTCAAGTCCTCTCTACCGCACCATTTCAAAACTATCAAAACTCCAAATGCGGTTGTGGTGGAACGGCAGACACGCTACTTTGAGGGGGTAGTGGGCGAAAGCCCGTGTGGGTTCAAATCCCACCAACCGCACCAACTCTCAACTATTAAGGCTTAGGACATTGTCCTAGGTCTTTTTTTGTTTTTCCAATATAAGTAAATATTAACCTCCATACTGCTTCCGTTCAACATCGACTCCTGACGCAACATTTTAGCTAAAAATATCGTTGCCCACATATTCGCTTCGAATATTATTCAATAGAGAAGAAACTACAGCTCAGGATGTGGTCTTAACGATATTTTTCTCGATTTGGTTGTTGCTACTCGTCGAAATCGTTTCACTAGAAGCAGTATGGAGGTTATTTAGTTTTCGTTTTTATGATGAAGTTGTATAATATAAGCAAGATTATAACTTTGCAAAGGTGATATATGAATAGGAAACAATTTAGATGGTTAAAAATAATTTTTACAGGTGTTTCTTTTATAATAGCATTTATATTTAAAAGTGAAATTGATTGGAATAATTTAGGCAATAATGAGTTCAAAGAAAATCTTGTCAATGAATTTGTCTTTAGTATAGCTGTTAGTATTTTTGCTTCTATGATTCTTGTTTGGTTTATTGATGAAATTGAGAAAAATATTCAAGATAAGAAAAATAGAGAAGATGAAAAAGTTACTATTAAACGTTTTGATAAGGTTTTGAGCCTTTATTTAGAGAGATATATAATTTTATTTTATTGCGTTTCAACTCCTTTATCAAATCGTAATTTTAACTCCGTAGAGATGCCTATGAAGTTTAGTTTAAAAGATATGAGGGATTTGCATTATATGACAACTCTTATAAAGGAGAGTTTTTCTAATAGTTCAGTGGAAGCATTTTTGCAATCCGAATTACAATTAAGAAAAGAAATTATTTCAATTACTGAAAAATATAGCTTTGAGTATTATCCGAAGTTCTGTGAGCTGTTTACAGAATTTATACGTGTTTCTCTTAGATATGATACTCATGGAGCAATTATTTTTAATCAAAGGACAGATAAAGACATCGAGTTTATAAAGAATTTATTAGAAAACCATGCAGATGAATATCTTTCTAAGATGTTAAGAGGAGAACATTTACACGCTAATGTTGCGCATCCATATATTTTTTTGTATTTGATGATGAATGAGCAGAGAGATATAATATTAAAATATCAAAAGGCAATACAAGAACTCGAAAAAGAATAAGTGGGTAGGATTCATTATGGAAGAGAAAGTAGTAGTTTTGTCTTGGGACGAAATGCAGGCGAGAGCAAAGAAGTTTAAAAAGAAATGGACTAAAGCTGAAGGTAATGAAGAAGCATTAGCACAATCTTTCCAAAGAGAAATGTTGGGTGTGTTTGGTATTAATGATCCTTTGGCTGTTGGTGCTTTTGAACATAAAGTTAATTTGGATGATGGACACAACGGCTATATAGATTACTTCTATCCTAGCAAGATTGCTATTGAAATGAAAAGTAAGGGTAAGGATTTAAACAAAGCTTATGAGCAGTTGAAAAACTATGTTGTCCATTTAGAAAAGGAAGCAATGCCTGAACTTTTAATGGTATGTGATATGGAAAACTTTATTCTATATAGGCGTACTACTGGCGAAAGATTCAACTTTTTGTTGAAAGATTTTGACAAACATTTGCGTAAGTTTTCTGTGCTTGCAGGTTATGAAACTAAGCACGACTATGACAATCAAATAGAAGTAAACATTAAAGCGGCTGAACAAATGGCAATGCTTCACGATGAATTGAAAGCTCATGGTTACGAAGGTCATTGTTTGGAGATTTATCTTGTGCGTTTATTATTCTGCTTGTTTGCAGATGATACTGGAATTTTCGTAAACAATGACTTTTTAAACTATGTTGAGAACTCCAAAGAAGATGGTAGCGATTTGGATGCACGCTTGCGTAGTTTGTTTGAAGTTCTTGATATGCCTGACGAGGTTCGTAAAAAACGCAGTTTGCTTTCTGCTGACTTGAAAGCTTTTAGGTATATTAATGGCGGTTTGTTTAAAGAAGTTTTGCCAATGGCAGAGTTTAACGCTAAAATGCGTAGTATGCTTATAGAGTGCAGTTCTTTTGATTGGCACAAGATTAGCCCTGCGATTTTTGGCAGTATGTTCCAAGGTGTAATGGATAAAAAGCAACGTCGTGAACTTGGTGCTCATTACACCAGTGAAGAAAATATTTTAAAACTTATCAAGCCTTTGTTCTTGGACGAGCTGTATGCAGAATTTGAAAGGGTAAAAGTTGACAAGTTTCTTCTTGAAAAGTTCCACGATAAAATTGCTAATTTAAAATTTTTAGACCCTGCTTGTGGTTGCGGTAACTTCTTAATTATTACTTACAGAGAGTTGCGCCGTCTGGAACTGGAAGTTTTGAAGATGCAAGTTGAAAGTGCGTATATCAGCTTGTTTGAAGATATTTCTAAACTGATTAGGGTTAATGTAAATCAGTTCTACGGTATCGAAATAGAGGACTTTCCTGCTCAAATTGCAAAAGTAGGTATGTGGCTAATGGATCATCAAATGAATATCGAAGCTAGCAATTATTTTGGCTTGTATTATGTTCGTTTGCCTTTAGTAGATAGCGCCACTATTGTTTGCGATAACGCTTTGCGTATTGATTGGGAAAGTGTTGTTCCGAAAAGTGAGCTTAATTATATTTTAGGTAATCCTCCGTTCGTTGGGCTTGCACTTAGAAACAAAGAGCAACAAGAAGATATGCAAAAGGTTTTCTCCAATAATAAACGAGCTGGACGATTAGATTATGTTACAGCTTGGTATAAGAAAGCCGCTTGTCATATAACTGATACTAAAATTAAGGTCGCATTTGTTTCTACGAACTCTATTAGTCAAGGTGAACAAGTACCTGTTTTGTGGGCAGACTTGTTTGAAAATCATAAGATAGTTATAAATTTTGCCTACCGCTCTTTTGTATGGGATAACGAAGCCAAACAAAAAGCACAAGTGCATTGTGTAATTATTGGATTCGCTTTAGTTGCTGATAAGAGAAAGTTTATTTTTGATACTGAAAGTGTTTCGGAAGTAGATAAAATAAATGGTTACTTGGTTGAAGCTGACAATGTGTTTATTGATTTGAGAGGGAAGCCTAAAAATGGTTTACCAAAATTAGTACAGGGAAGTAAGCCTTGGGATGGTGGAGGACTACTTCTGACTGAAAATGAAGCTTTTACTTTAATCAATAAGTATCCAGTAGCAAAAGAATTTGTAAAATTGTATGTTGGCGCAGAAGAATTATTGAATAATAAAAGGAGATATTGTCTTTGGCTTGATAAGGTATCTCCTGCTAAATTTAGGAACATACCTGAAATTAAAGCAAGATTGGAAATAGTTGCTGAAGCAAGACGAAAAACAAAAACTGTTGCAGTTCGGAAACAAGCTGAAATACCAATGCTGTTTTCTCAAAATAGACAACCTAAAACAGATTATCTGTGTATTCCAGAAGTATCTTCTGAAAACAGAAAGTACATACCTGTTGGATTTTTAACACATGATATAATTGCTAGTAATAAATTATTGGTTATGGAAGATGCAAATTTATATTTTTTTGGGGTGTTAATATCTAATGTTCATATGGCTTGGATGCGGACAGTAGCAGGTAGGTTAAAAAGCGATTACAGTTATTCGCCGTCTGTTTACAATAACTTCCCGTGGTGTGAACCGACAGAAGCACAACGCGCAAAAATTGAAAAGACTGCACAAGGAATTCTTGACGCTCGTGCGCTGTACACTGATAGCAGTTTGGCAGATTTGTACGATGTACTTACTATGCCAATTGAATTAAGGAAAGCTCATCAGGCTAATGACCGTGCAGTTATGGAAGCGTATGGTTTCTGGGGCAAGCTCAACAGCGAAAGTGAATGCGTTGCAGAATTGATGAAGATGTATCAAAAGTTGGTGGGAGAATGAAAATTTTAATAAAAACTTTCAGCGTTCTATTGCTTCTGGTTTTGAGTGTACCTTTTTCCTGCGAAGCTTCCGTTACTCATTGTAAAGGCATCAAACTTTGTGGAAAAGTAAAGGTTGTAAAACATTTTGCTGATTTGAAAGTGCAAGTTGTCCAAAACTTCCCTGACTTGAAAGTGAAAAAGGTTAAGCATTTCCCTGATGACATTGGTGAGTGGCAGTTTGTAACTCATGGTGAGGACTTCACTATCCAATATGTTGATTTCCGCTCCCAACATCAGTTCAATTCCATACATCTGACGAGGAACGACATGAAGGTTCCGGAAATAAATCGGATCACAAGTTCCAGGGATTCCTGAAGTGTGCTCCGTAATACCCAAAAGTTTCAACCCTTTCTCGGCACCTGCCTTTGCCATTTCTTGCAATGTACTGAATGCATGGCCACTCGCAATGGTATGGGTATGCATGTCCAATTCTATCTTCATACGCTTATTGTGGATCTACATCATAATATACAATCAGTGAACGGAAGCGCTCGTCCGCAACCACCGCACGCTGTACTGCTTGCAGGTAGTCTCTAATCTTTGCCATCGAATCGTTCTGTTCTACCTTTATAATCATTTTCTTGATAAACAATGTCTGTATTCTTCCCACCGGTGGTTTGTCCGGTCCCAACACTCTATTTCCCAAACCGGCACGAAGTTGGTTCGCCATCAGTTCTGTGGCCGCATTCAGCACATCTTCCTTCCGATGCTTCAGATAGACATACACCAACCGATAAAAAGGCGGATAGCGGAACAACTGACGTTCGGCCAACTGGTCATAATAAAGTTGTTCATAATCATTCTGAATGATTTGCTGAATGACCGGCAAGTCCGGAGATTTTGTCTGCAGGATAACCAGTCCCCGCTTGTTTTTCCGACCGGCACGACCGGCCACTTGTGCCATCAACTGGTAAGCCCGCTCGAAACTACGGAAATCAGGATAATTGAGCATGGTGTCTGCATTCAGAATCCCCACTACGCTGACTCTTTCGAAATCCAAACCTTTGGAAACCATTTGCGTACCTATCAGAATGTCTGTCTTTCCTTCTTCAAAATCGGCTATAATTCTTTCATAAGCCGTACGGGTACGAGTTGTATCCAAATCCATTCTTGCCACCCTCGCCTCTGGGAATACCAATTTCACATCATCTTCTACGCGTTCCGTTCCAAAACCATGATTCCTCAAATCCGTCCCACCACATGCCGGACACATGCGAGGCATAGGAATGGTATATCCACAATAATGGCAAGTCATCTGGTTCATCCCTTTATGATAGGTCAAACTCACATCACAATTCTTGCACTTCGGCACCCATGCACAAGTATGACATTCCAGCATCGGTGCAAAACCTCTTCGGTTTTGAAACAAAATGACCTGTTCTTTATTATCTAAGGCCTTGCGGATTTCCTCCACCAACATTGGCGAAAAAGGTCCTTTCATCCGCTTTTG
>CALCHC010000081.1 GCA_937901335.1 uncultured Phascolarctobacterium sp.
ATATAAAAGGAAAAGAGTCTAATATTCAAGAATATAAATTTTTCCATGTTAAAGAATTAGATAATAATTATTCTAATTTCTTGGAAAACTCTTTAGGAGGTTTTGCTTCGCATTCAGAAATCTATGATGTTGCAGTTATTTTCGATAAAGAAAAAGGGCTTTATGCGTTTACCGCTCAGATGGTAAACGCTGCTGTTACGTTCTTTATGGACGGACAGGGAAGAGAAAAATTCAACTGGGTTTTTGAACAGGTTAAATCCAAATATGGAAACTGGTTTGATGTCGATGCCATTCAGAATGCAATTCAGGCGCAAAGAGAAGCTGAAGAACGTGCACGCCAGGAAGAAGCAAATCGATTACAGCAGATTCAACAACAGCAGCAACAGCAGCAGCAGTAGCACAGCCACCAGTGGTGCAGTTCAAGTTCCAAGGATTGTGAACAGCGCCATTGAAAGAGTTGTCAGTGGTGTTGCCAATGGAGAATTCTGCCATGTTAGCTTTGCCCAGGAATACAGCGTCTTCTTTGCGAAGTTCTTCAGTAACGTGAGCATCAAAAACAGTTTCTACACCTTGCAACATTTTGGAAGCGCAAGAAGTAACTTGGCCATAAATATTGATATTGTCTTTGAAAACAACAGGAATACCAGCGAGAGGAGCAATAGCTTCGCCAGCAGCAATTTTAGCATCAACTTCAGCAGCTTTTGCCAAAGCTTCTTCTTTAGACAAGCTAATGTAAGCGTTAACTTGTTCGTCAACAGCAGCAATACGATCATATACAGCGTTGGTAAGTTCAACAGCAGTAATTTCTTTGTTCACGAGTTTTTCATGCAACTCGTGAGCGGTATATTTAAACAAATCCACAGTAGTTCCTCCTTTATATTATTCCATAACGCGCGGAACTTTAAAGCCGCCATTGTGTACAGCCGGAGCATCTTTCAATGCAACTTCTTGAGTTACACCTTCAACAGCAACGTCTTCACGGAAAGCGTTGTAGATGGGCAGAATATAAGTGGTAGGTTCAACATTTTCAGTATCGAGTTTTTGCAGCTCATCAGCATAAGCAAAAATGTCATTGTAATGCGCCAAGAAAGCTTCTTTTTCAGCTTCAGGAACAATTACTTTGGTCAGATCAGCAACACGTTCTAAGATTTCAACTGTTACTTTCATTTTTTCACCTTCCTAAGAAAAATATATTTAATTTTATTGACAACCATTTTGTAAATTGACAATCCGATTTATTATATCACAATTTCTTCAAAACTGTGTACCCATTTTTTAAAATTTTCATCCATACAGTTATACTTTCTTCCATTGTATGTAACAGTTTTCAAATCAGAAAGAGACTTACTCAATTCAACTGCAATCTTCCATTTTAAAATGTTATCTTCTGTTTCAGAAAACTCCTTTCTGAAATGAAAAGTTCTTGGCAATTTTGGCAAGAGCTTCATAAAATGAAAAGCTCTAAAAATTTCTTGTAATTAATAATAATTATTATTGACAGACTCCTAGAGCTATGGTATTATTAACTCAACAAAGGACAGCAAACAAAAATGCCGGTCCGAATTAAAACGAAAAAATAAAATTCTAAATAACTTTTATTATGGAGGAAATTAACTATGAAAAAATTTGTATGTCAAGTATGCGGTTATGTACATGAAGGCGAAGCAGCTCCGGAATTCTGCCCCCAATGCAGAGTACCCGCTTCCAAATTTACCGAAATGAAAGAAGAAATGGAATGGGCAGCTGAACACATCGTTGGTATCGCAGCTGACGCTCCGGAAGATATCAAAATGGATCTCCGCGCTAACTTCAACGGCGAATGCTCCGAAGTTGGTATGTACTTGGCAATGAGCCGCGTAGCTTTCCGCGAAGGTTATCCTGAAATCGGCATGTACTGGGAAAAAGCAGCTTTCGAAGAAGCTGAACATGCTGCTAAATTCGCAGAATTGTTGGGCGAAGTAGTAACCGCTTCCTCCAAGAAAAACCTCGAAATGCGCGTAGAAGCTGAAAACGGTGCAACCGCTGGTAAAATTGAATTGGCTGACCGTGCAAGAGCACTTGGTCTCCATGCAATCGCTGACACCGTATACGAAATGGGCAAAGACGAAGCTCGTCACGGCAAAGCTTTCGAAGGTCTCTTGAAACGTTACTTCAAATAAAAAACACTTCTTGTGCTAACATCTCCCCGCTACTTAAGTAGCGGGGATTTTTATTTTAAAAATTATAAAATGCTATTGCCCCTAATATAGGAATAAAACAAATTAAAAAATCGCTATAAATTTTACAAAAATTTTCCAAATAACCGCTTGTAGCTTTTATTTTCTCCCATATTATGGTAAGATAAGTTCAGATATGTGTCGCATTTGAAAACTGTTTATATTTTTGTACCAAGGCTTCATCATTTTTGCTTTGCCAACAGTACAAATTAGCATCTTCACGATGCGATATATTAAATTCCGGCAGTGTGTCCGGCAAATCTTTAAGGAGGTTTTTAGTTATGGCTAAAAAACTTGGTTTAGTGGTAATGATGCTCATGGTAGCAGCTACCATGCTGTTGGCAGGTTGCGGCGGCAAAAAAGAAGAAAAGAAAGCTGAAGCTCCGAAAGACGGCAAAAAAATTGTTGTTTACACCTCTATGAAAGAAGTTCTCATCAAAGGCATTGTTGATGGCTTCAAAAAAGCAAACCCTGGCATCGAAGTTGACTATCAATCCGCTGGCGCTGGCAAATTGATGGCTAAAATCGCTGCAGAACGTCAATCCGGCAAAATCCTTGCTGACGTTATCTGGACCTCTGAAGTTCCTGACTTCTACAAAATGAAAAAAGAAGGCATCTTGGCTACTTACAAGAGCCCCGTTTTCAAAGAAGTATTGAATCCGTTTGAAGACTATGATGGCTCCTTCACCGCAGCTCGTCTCGGTACTTTGGGCATCATCATCAACACCGATAAAGTTAAAACTGCTCCGACCCAATGGTCCGACCTCAAAAAACCGGAATTCAAAAACGGTTTCGCAGTTGCTAACCCGGCTCTCTCCGGTACCGCTTACATGTCTATCGCATTGTTGACCAAACAATTCGGCCCTGACTTCTTCAAAGAATTGAAAGCTAACGGCGCTCGCGTTGGTAAAGGTTCTGGCCAAGTTATCGACGACACCGCTTCCGGCGAATTGACTGCTTGCCTCGGCGTTGACTACATCACCAATGCTAAAATCGCTAAAGGCGCTCATCTCCAAATGTGCTATCCGCCTGAATTGATTATGGTTCCGTCCCCGGTTGCAATCTTCAAAGATTCCAAACAAATGGACGCTGCTCAAAAATTTGTTGACTATCTGCTCGGCGCTGAAGCTCAACAAATGGTTGCTAACCAAGGCACCATCCCCGTTCGTGAAGACGTAAAAATCGACCCGAAATTCGGTTTGGTTTCCCCGAAAGTTGCTATCGAAAAAGGTATCAAAGTTAACTACCTCGATATCATCGACAGCAAAGAAAAAATCGTTAAAGACTTCACCGAACTCATGCAAGTTAAAAAATAATCTGTTATTGTAATACTGCTTTAACAATTATAGGATTTGTATAGTAAATCAATGGCAGAACGGAAAATCCGTTCTGCCATTTTTGCAATTTTATAATTACACCGAAAACTTCTGCATTACGCAAAATTTTCTGGAGGTTATCTTACTTATGGAAAACATTATCAAGGTTGAAGGCGTAACTAAAAGCTACGCTAAACACCAAGTTCACCAGAACTTGAGCCTGGACATTGTACGCGGCGAATGCTTTACCCTGCTCGGTCCTTCCGGTTGTGGTAAAACCGTTCTCATTCGTATGATTGCAGGCCACGAAGTTCCTGATGAAGGCAAAATCAGCATCGATAACACCATTGTTACCGACAGTGCTACTGGCGAATACATTCCGCCTGAACGCCGTGGCTTGGGTATCGTATTCCAAGACTATGCTGTATGGCCCCACATGACTGTTTTTGAAAACATCGCTTATCCGTTGAAAATGGAAAAACGCCCCAAAGCTGAAATCGACGAATTGGTTATGCGTATGATTGACATCGTTGGTATGAAAGGCTTGGATAAACGTTTGCCTTCCGAACTTTCCGGCGGTCAACAACAACGCGTTGCTTTGGCTCGTGCACTCGTAGCTGACCCTTCCGTTATGCTGCTTGACGAACCGCTGTCCAACTTGGACGCAAACCTGCGTGAAGAAATGCGCTTCGAAATCAAAGGCTTGCAACAAAAATTTGGCATCACCGTACTTTACGTAACCCATGACCAAGAAGTTGCACTCGCACTTTCTGATCGTATCGCAATTATGGATAACAATGGCGCAATCCGTCAAATTGGTACTCCGTACGAAATCTTTGAACAACCGGCAGATTTGTTCGTGTTCAAATTTATGGGCATCGCAAACTTCCTCCACGTTACCGAAAAAGCAGGCAAATTCTGCGTTGGTACTGGTGACCAGGTGGTTCCCTGGGAAGCTCCTTCCGGCAGTGCTGCTAACTGGGTAGCAGGCTTCCGTCCTTCCGATGTTACCATTAGCCGTGAACCCCAAGGCCTTAAAGGCAAAATCCGTCGTGCTAACTTCTTGGGCGCAACCATGGACTACATGGTTGAAATCGACGGCGAAACTCTGCGTACCGAACTTGAAACCCATCATGCAATCAACGACAACTTGATGTTCGAAGAAGGCGAAGAATGCTACATCACCTTCAAAGCATTGCACTGGTTCGACGCTAAACAACTTGAGGAGGTGGCTGAATAATGGCTAAAAGCACAATCAAAAAAGATAGCGGTTTTGGCGTTGCTCAACTTATCCTCTTAATCTCTATCGCTATTCTGGTTATCTTCGTAGCATGGCCCGTATTGTTGATTTTGTTCAACGCATTCTTCGTTGAAGGCAAATTCAACAGCTTGGACTTCTACAATGTTCTTACCGAACCCGAAACCTTCCAAGCATTGAAAAACTCTTTCGTAATCGCTTGCATGACCACCGTTGGTTCTGTAATCGTAGGTACCTTCTTCGCTTGGCTGGTAACTCGTACTGACTTACCGTATAAAACTTTCATGAAGAGCTTATTCCTTGTTCCCTTTATGCTGCCTTCCTTCATCGGCGCATTGGCTTGGAAAATGCTCCTTTCTCCTCACTCCGGTTACATCAACAAATTGTGGATGGAAATGTTCAACACTACCGAGCCGCTGTTTAACATCTACAGCTACGCTGGTATCGCGCTTGTTGAAGTTATGTACCTGTTCCCCTTCGTATTCATTCAAGTATGCGGCGCGTTGGAACGTATGGACCCCACTTTGGAAGAATCTGCACGTATTTCCGGTGCTGGCCTCTTAACCATCACTCGTAAAATTACTATTCCCTTGGTACTGCCTTCCATTATGTCCGGTGCACTCCTCATCATGTTGTACTCCATGGCACACTTTGGTACCGTAGCAGTTTTGGGTATTGAACAAGGTATTTACAACATCCCGACTCTTATCTACGAAAAGATTCACCAATCTGCTGGTAGCTTCGCATCCATCCGTACCGGTACCGTATTGGCTACCGTATTGATTGCATCCGCAGCTCTCATCATCTGGACTCAACAAAAAATCCTCAGCAGAGGTCACTACCAAATCATCGGCGGCAAAAGCTTCCGTCCCATGGAACTCAAACTCCGTGGCTTGCGTTACCCGCTCTTGATTTTCTGCTTGGCTTACATTGGTTTCACCATCGTATTGCCGACCGTAGTAATCTTCCTCGTTGGTGGCGTTCAAACTTATGGCTTATCCATTTTGGATCCCAACAACTTGTCCTTGGATAACTACAAATACATCCTCTTTGAATATGATGTTACCCGCGACGCTATCTGGAACTCTGTTACTTTGGGCTTGGCAGCAGCATTCATCACCATGTTTGCAGGTGTAATGATTTCTTACGTTATCGTTAAGATGAAAGTAAGAGGCAAAGGCATCCTGGAATTCTTGGGTATGCTGCCCTTCTCCGTACCTGGCTCCGTTATCGCACTGGGCGTAATCCTCGCTTGGAGCGGCGCTTACGGTATTAACATCTACAACACTGTATGGATTATCCTCGTATCCTACATTGCTCGTTATATGGCATTCTCCCTGAAAGCAAACTCCGCAGCTTTGGAACAAGTACACGATTCCTTGATGGAAGCTTCTCGTTCCTGCGGTGCTTCCATGTGGCAATCCCTTAAGGATATCGTTATCCCCTTGGTTCGCCCCGGTATGATTTCCGCTTTCTTCCTTATCTTCTTGCCTGCACTTCGCGAGCTGACAGTTTCCATTATGCTGTATGCACCTACCACTCGTACCATCGGTGTAGCAATCTATACCTTGAACGAAGACGGTGAAACAGTTATGTCCACTGCACTTGCAGGTATTGCATTGATCCTCATCGTATTAGGTCAAATGCTCATCAATCATCTTACTAAGAAAGCGAGTGAGTAATCGTCATGTCATACATCCGCTTAGTTAACGTTACTAAAAAATTCGGTGATGTTACCGCTGTAGATAACTTGAATATCGAAATCGGCAAAGGCGAATGCTTCTCCATGCTCGGTCCTTCCGGCTGTGGCAAAACCACTACCTTGCGTATGGTTGCAGGCTTCGAAGACTTGAGTGATGGCGAAGTTTGGGTTGGCGATCGCCTCCTCTCTTCCCCTAGAAAACGTCACTATACTCCCCCCGAACATCGTAACTTCGGTATGGTATTCCAAGCTTTCGCAGTTTGGCCCCATATGAACATTTACGAAAACGTTGCGTTCCCTCTGCGCTTGCGTAACCTGCCTGCTGCAGAAATCGACAAACGCACCAAAGACGCACTGACTTCCACCAACTTGTTGAAATATGCTGACCAAAGTCCGGCAGACCTTTCCGGCGGTGGTAAACAACGTGTTGCTTTAGCTCGTGCATTGGCAATCAACCCTGACGTAATGCTTTTGGACGAACCTCTTTCCTCCCTTGACCCCCATCTGCGTGAAGAAATGCGCTTTGAAATCAAGGACTTGCAAAGAAAATACGGTTTCTCCATCATCTACGTAACCCATGACCAATCTGAAGCAATGGCATTGTCCGACCGCATCATGGTTATGAAATTGGGCGTAATGCAACAAATCGCAGCTCCCCTTGATATTTACAACAACCCTGTAAATAAATTCGTATTCAGCTTCATCGGCGTATCTAACTTTACCGACATGGTTTGGCAAAATGGCAAAGCACACATCAAAGGTGCTAACACTGCAATGCCCGGCGGTATCATTATCCCCGATAAAGTTAAAGGCGAAGAAATCTTCAACTTGGCTTCTCGTCCGACCGAAATCAAATTTACCTCCAGCACTGACCCCAACGGCGTTCAAGGTGTTGTACTGCGTAAATCCTTCTTGGGCGAAATCATCGACTACTTGATTCAAGTTGGCGACCAAGAAATTCGTGTTCAAACCGGCCGTCGTGACCTCGGTCCTGCAATCGGCGAAGTTTGCTACTTGAACTTCATGCGTCCTTTCTGGTACAGAGTAGACGAATAATAAAAATTGCTATAAGCGCTGTCTTCCTGCGTTGTCGCATCAGTTACTCGTTCGACGTACCGCCAGTACGCCATCACTTCGTAACTTTGCTCCGCCTTGTTATCCAGCACTTCTAACAATTTTTCAACTTAAAATTTCAAACTCCCGTTGTCATCGACAGCGGGAGTTTTTGTTTTACTTCTTTTTAGCTTCTTTTTCTCGTTTCTTGCGTTCTTTTTCTAAACGCTTTTGCTCTTCCTTGGCTTTTTTAGCTTGCTCTTTT
>CALCHC010000082.1 GCA_937901335.1 uncultured Phascolarctobacterium sp.
TATGCTTCTTTTGAATACTCTATCTCACTTAGGTTTATCCAACGCCCCTTTTTATTAACCCTATCTAACAAATACAGTTTTCCGTTTGTTATGATATTTAAATCATGTGCGTTACGTTTACCTTTTCCATTACCAAAAACATATGACATTACCGATTGATATGCTTGTAACATTGGTGGCAAGGTATAACTTTGTGGATTTTCTGCTTTTTCAACAGCTTTTCTTAAAGATTCCAATTTGTCACTATCGCTTTCAAACACATAAAAATCTACGCCCATTTCAGGGTAATCATCGTTTATGTAAACTGGATAATCTTGTTTAAAACAAACATCATTACCTTTTTGAATGTGTGTATATTTCCTTTTAACGTATCGAGGATAGTCAGAGTGTAAATTATCGTATGTTTTATCTGTTACTGTCTCAATTTTTTCTATGACACTCGATTGATTATCTTTAGGCCTAACTGGTCTTCTTTTTCTTACATTATCGTCAATCTTTGAAGAATCTTTAGACCCAGTCCAACCTACCTCACCATAATAACCTTTTTCTGGAATTCTACATTCCGTCAATAAAAATTCTATATGTATATTCTTATCAGCATATTTTTCCCTTAAAGCTTCCGTATAACTTGCTTCTACATCTACAACGTTCAAACAAGTTGCCATAAGCATACTTCCTAAAATTAAACTTTTATTCATCCAAATCCCTCCCATACTCCTACGACACATTCAACTCAACGCTACTATTACTAATCTTCTCAACAAAAATACCTAAATCAGTTTTATCTCTCAGTGCCTTAATTAAAACGTGAGGTTTTTGTGCAGATTCTACTTCTAAAATAATTTTCTCACCATGTTTATCTCTCATAATTACGTTTTGTACACCTTTAGTTTTTCGTAGGCCTTTAACTAAATCATCTACAACACTTTCATCACTTGCTGTTACGATAAACTTTAAACCGTTAAATGGCTGTGCCGCCAATTTTTTAAATGCATTTTCTATATTTTCACATGCTTTAACCGCTGCAACTTTTAAAGCTTTTCTTGTAGCAAACACATCACTATTATCTACTGCTTGTCCTTCAACATTATATGTATTGACGATAACACCCGTATCAAACTTGATAACTCTCACACTCAAATCAGCTCTACCAGTTGTTAATAAAGTTTCAACTGGTGAACCTTCTTTATTAGGTAACATTATCTTGCTTGCCGCAGTATTAGATTTACCTAAAATCAAGTAATCAATACCATAATTATCGCCTTCATCAATAAAATTATTTTCCCCATTGAAAAAGCCACTAATTATAGACGACACTTTTAACTTAGCAACAACTTGTGGATCAACAATATGAGTAAAGCCTAAATCTAAAAGTTTTTCATTCATTGCGCCTTCAGTCACATCATCAGTACTTAATCTTGTTTCCCCCATATTCACATCAGTAGTTTTCTCAACAACTACAACAGCAATTCTTGGGTCATTTAAAAGCATTATCATATTCAATTTGCTCATCAGTTGTGCGTTAGGATTAGTATCTACATCAATACGAGCCTTTACTATATAATCACTACCAACGTTCATTTCATTAATGATATTAATATTTTTTACGAATCCTTGTGACTTAGCGTACACTTCATCTAATGCAACAACGGATTTATATACCAGTGTACGAGAATCAATAAAAGTTCCTACAACATTTTCTACAGCGTTACGCATTGCATCACGTACCGCGCTATCTTTATCGACACCTACGCCATCAACGGTAACTTCTTGTGCTAAAGCAATATTTGTCATTAACAGGCAACCTGCAAATAAATTAAAAATATGTTTCATAAAATCACCTTCTATCGCTATCTTATTGCGCTCACAACGCACTTTTTTATGTTTTATATATGCATACTTTACAACTTAAAACATTGCTTTTCATACATTTTACAACTTTATAGATTGCATTGCAAATTTTTAGTACAACTTTATATAGCTCATTTTTCATCAATGATATCTTATAATTGATGTAATGGAGGTATCTTTTATGTACGAAGATTTTATCGCGAATAAAGTTGTTCAATTAAGAAAGCAAAAGAGGTTATCAGCACGTGAAATGAGCTTAGCAATTGGACAAAACGTTAACTATATAAACCGAATTGAGAAAAAACTTAGTTTACCTTCATTACAAGGACTATTCTATATTTGTGAGTACTGTAATATATCTCCAAAAGAATTTTTTGAAGATACAACAGCTCCACTACCTGTATCATCGAAATTCCAAGAAGCTTTAGAAATCCTCTCAAATTTAGATGAAGAACAATTAGAACTTGTTCTATCCGTAGCCAAAGCCCTACAAAACAAAAAATAAAAGGTGTATTCAAAACATTTCTGATTTGAATACACCTTTTTTGATTTTACTATACATCTACTTCACTTTTCTTCTCAAGGCTTCAAACATTACGATGCCTGCAGCCATAGCTACGTTCAAGGACTCTGCCCTACCCGCCATGGGAATGTAAACTCGTTTGTCTGCTTTTTCAAGGAGAGTTTCGCTTACGCCGCCAGCTTCGTTACCCATAACGAAAGCAATGCGACCGCTCAAGTCCGCCTTGTACAAATTATCTGCACCGTCAAGGCAAGTTACCAAAAGGTCGTAGCCTGCTTTCTTCGCAGCGCTGACAAATTCTTGCTCGCTTACACCGCTCAAAACAGGAATGTGGAATAAGCTGCCCATGGAAGAACGTACGGTTTTAGGCGCGTAAATATCTGCGCAACCTTTTAAAAGCACCAAACCGCCAATGCCTGCAGCATCTGCAGTACGGAGCATGGTACCAATGTTACCGGGGTCACCTACTCTGTCCAAAACCAGAAGCATCTTGCCACCTGCCAGCAAGGTTTCCAATTTAGGCTGACGCATTTTACACACAGCGATAATCCCTTGAGGAGTTTCTGTATCAGCAATTTTCTTCATTACGTTTTCGTTTACGCAAACAAGCTTGATGTTTTGCATTGCAGCGTCTTCTAACAAACGCATGGTGCGGTCATCGTCAGTAGCAACGTAAAACAAAGTTTCCACTGCCTTGTACGCCACTGCTTCTTCCGCAGTACGCAAGCCTTCTGCCAAATACAAACCGTTTTGAGTGCGATATTTCTTTTGTTTTAACTCTGCCGCTGCTTTTACAACGGGGTTTTGCAAACCGGTAAGTTCCATAAAAAATCTACTCCTATAGAAAAGAGCGAAGCATTGCCTCGCTCTTTAATTATTTGTTTTCAGTTTGGTCATTTAAATTGTTCTTGCTCATAATTCTTTGCAGTTCTTGCATAAAATTATTCACATCCGCAAACTGTCTATATACGGAAGCAAAACGCACGTAAGCGATTTGGTCAGTTTGTTCCAAATACTTCATAACAATCTCACCAATCACAGTGCTATTTACTTCAGATTCACCACGCATACGCAGTTCACGTTCAATTTTTTCTGCAATCTCTTGCACCTTTTCGTAAGCAATAGGACGTTTTTCAAAAGCCTTCAGCAAACCGCCCAAAAGCTTTTTGCTATCGAACAATTCACGACGACCATCTTTCTTGCTTACTACAAGGGGAGTTTCTTCATATTTTTCGTAAGTAGTAAAACGTCTGCCACATTCGGGACATTCACGACGACGACGGATGGAGCTGCCATCCTCTACAGAACGGCTATCTACTACACGACTATCACGATGAGAGCAAAACGGACACTTCATATTATAAAGCCTCCATTAGCCACGCAGCCAAGGCGGAATTTCAGTGTTGCTGCTTTGGGGTAACGGTCTGGACGGAGCTTGTCTTTCGGTCGCAGGAGCTACGTTTTCAGGATTTTGAATGGAAGGAGTAAAACCACCATAAGCAGGGCGAGCACCAGCAACCGGTTTGTTAGGAACTGCAGGATTTGCAGATTTAAAACCAGTAGCAATTACAGTTACGCGGATTTCGTCTTCCAAAGATTCGTCAATAACAGCACCGAAGATGATGTTAGCATTAGGATCAACAGCTTCAGTAATGATGTTGGAAGCTTCGCTTACATCAAACAAGGACAAGTCTTTGCCACCGGTGATGTTGAACAATACGCCTTGAGCACCATCAATGGATGCTTCGAGAAGCGGGCTCTTAATAGCAGCTTCAGCAGCAGCCATTGCGCCACCTTCGCCTTTAGCAGTACCAATGCCCATCAATGCACTACCTGCGTTGGACATAATGGTTCTAACGTCAGCAAAGTCTGCGTTAATCAAACCGGGAACGCCAATCAAGTCAGAAATACCTTGTACACCTTGACGCAGTACGTCGTCGGCAATACGGAAAGCATCCAACATGGAGGTTCTTCTATCAATAACTTGCAACAATTTATCATTAGGAATGGTGATGAGAGTATCAACTTTAGCTTTCAAGCTTTCGATACCGCTCAACGCTTGGTTCATACGACGTTTGCCTTCAAACATAAAGGGTTTGGTTACAACGCCAACAGTCAAAGCGCCAACTTCTTTAGCGCATTCAGCTACAACATGTGCAGCACCGGTACCGGTACCGCCGCCCATACCTGCGGTTACGAAAACCATATCAGCACCTTTAAGTACTTCCATGATTTGTTCACGAGATTCTTCTGCAGCTTTTTCACCGATTTCAGGATTTGCACCTGCGCCCAAACCTTTGGTAAGTTTTTCACCGATTTGAATGCGGGTTTCTGCTTTAGAAAGCATCAACGCTTGCGCGTCGCAGTTAACAGCAATAAATTCTACACCTTTTACGCCAGCAGTAATCATACGGTTTACAGCATTGTTACCGCCACCGCCGACACCAATAACTTTAATATTAGCTAATGCTTCAAATTCTTCAAACATCTTTTTCGTTCCCCCTTAAAACTCTTGGGATTCAAATTTATAATCAAAATAAAAATTTACTAAACTTTTCTATTCAACATCCATATAAAAATATCCTGCTAATATTTTAACCTTTTCTCACGAAAAACTCAATATTTAGCCAAAAATAATGGCAAGCTTTTCAGCTTGCCACCACATATAGCAATTTACTTTTTACTATCTTTTGCCTTATCTTTTAATCTGATGTAAGGCTTCGAATAAGTTAAATCAATGTATTCCGCAGATATTTTTTTGCCTTTAATTTCATTAAAGACAGTCATAAAAAGTTCTACCTTATCCTGCAATTCTTCTATAGGTCCTAGTAAAATCGGGAAGCCTACTTTTAATTGCATTTTAACCCTGCGTTCTTCATCAAGAACAATTCCCACAAGTTGGTCTTGTACAGCAAGGTCAACACTGTTCAAAAATTTTAAGATGCTAAGAACATTTTTATTTTCAACTGTGTCTCCAATATACAAGCTACCACAATCTTCGCCAGTAAGCATAGGAGCGTTGTCATCAGGAATACCATTAGTCACATCCATAACAGTTCCGCAATAACCAATCTTAGCGTAACCTTGATAAGCATTTTCTACATATAATGCAGGCTTGCGTTCTTGCACGTTAATATGTAATACTCCAGGCCATTTATATTCTGCGTTTACATTTTTAAAACGCACATCGTGACGCAATGCTTCTTCTACTTTGTCAGCATCCACATTCCACATATTGAAAGGCTTGCGAGATTCAGCTAAACGCAAAATTTCTTCTTCGCTTAACTGCTTTGTGCCATGAATAGCAATACTGCCACAAGCATAGCTTGGACGATGCAGATAGTAGTAGATACCATAGAGTACCGCAGCCACCATCACTAAAATTGCAAAAAGGCGTAGTGTACGCAAACGGCGCTCTTTACGGCGTTGTCTTAACTTCTCACGCATTGTAAGTTCAGGCATATCACTACGCTCCTTTCAAATTATTTTGCAGACAGTAAAATCATTTCGCACAAATCTTGGAAACTTATTCCCACCGCCGCTGCTTCTTTCGGTACCAAACTGGTCGCAGTCATACCGGGAATAGTGTTAGCTTCCAAAACGTAACCAATATTTTCAGCATCAAGCATTACGTCAATGCGAGCAACACCACTCAAACCAAGCACTTTGTAAGTTTCAATAGCCAAGCCTTGTACGTAAGCAGTAACTTCTTCGCTCAAGGGTGCAGGAACTAAATAATCAGTAGCACCTTTAGTATATTTGGAATGGAAGTCGTAAGAACCGGAGTGCGGAGCAATCATTACGATGGGCAGAGCTTTCAGCTCTCCTTCCACTTCCATTACGCCACAAGTAAGTTCTTTACCGTTGATACATTCCTCAACCAGAACAAGGTCGCTGTATTTAAAAGTGTTTTCCAAAGCAGCAGCAACATCAGCTTCTGCTTTAACAATTTCTACACCAATACTGGAACCTTGGTCAGCAGCCTTGATTACTACAGGCACACCAAAGGTTGCAATGATTTCTTTTTCGATTTTCGCCATGTCGTTATCAAAGCGTTTATTATACATCAAGCATTTAGGAGTGCTGATATTTGCAGAAATCAAGAAGCGTTTAGTAGCAACTTTATCCATTGCTACTGCGCTTGCCAAAACACCACTACCAGTGTAAGGCATTTTGATTGCTTCCAAAATACTTTGCAAGCGACCATCTTCACCATACATACCATGCACAGCATTGAAAACAACTTTTGCATTAATTTCACGCAGTTGTTCTACTAATTTTTCAGGAACAAGCTCTACTTCTACAGCATTATATCCTTTTTCACGCAGTGCTTCAGCAATAGCGCCACCAGTTCTACGAGAAACTTCTGCTTCAGAAGAAGGGCCACCCAAAACAACTGCTACAACATCTTGTTTATTCATTTATTTTTACGCTCCAATTCTCTAACCAGTTCTTCCCCAACTTTAAATACATCACCTGCACCAACAGTCAAGATTAAATCTCCTGCTGTAGCTTTAGCTTCCAAATATTCTTCTGCTTTGGAAAGCTTGGGAATGTAAGTAACTTCTTTACCCAATGCCTTGCGTACACCTTCAGCCAATGCTTCGGAAGTAATACCAGGAATAGGTAATTCACTGGCAGCATAAATATCAGTCAAAATCAGTTCGTCACAATCTGCAAAGCAGTTGCAGAACTCATTAAAGAGCAATTGAGTACGAGTGTAACGATGAGGTTGGAACAAGCACAACAGACGCTTCGGTTGAGTTTGACGTGCTGCCTTCAAGGTTACTTCAATTTCAGTAGGATGATGAGCATAATCGTCAACTACCCACACACCGTTCACTTTGCCTTTAGTTTCGAAGCGACGTTTCGCACCGCCAAATTTCGCCAAGGAAACCAAAATGTTTTCAACTTCAATGCCCATTTCACGAGCTGCAGCAAATGCACCAACAGAATTCAGTACATTATGACGACCGGGAACAATCAATCTAACTTCGGTAACTAATTCATCTTTATAGTACAGTTTGTAGGAGGTGCCATCTACACCGTAGCAAATATCTTTCGCCACATAGTCAGCATCTTCCAAACCGTAAGTAATAACTTCTTTATCTGTTTCTTGCGCTAATGCTTTCACTTTCGCATTGTCAACACATAAGATTGCTTTGCCACCATCTACAAGATTACCCAAGAATTGCTTGAAAGCTTTATAAATGTTTTCTTCAGTACCGTAATAATCGAGATGGTCATCTTCAATATTGGTAACAAGCGCCAAATAAGGATTCAGCTTCAAGAAGGAACCGTCACTTTCGTCAGCTTCAGCCACAACAAAACGACCTTCACCATTATAGGCATTACCGTTCAAAGCACTTACTTCGCCACCTATAATAACAGTAGGTTCAATTCCACTTTCAACTGCAATGCAGGAAATCATCGCACTAGTGGTAGTTTTACCATGAGCACCTGCTACGGCAACACCGTCACCTTCGTTGAAGATAGCTGCAAGCACATCACTACGATGCAAAACAGGAATGTTTTGTTCTTTAGCGGCAACAACTTCCGGGTTATCAGCTTTAATTGCAGTGGAAACTACTACTGCTTCAGCATCTGCATCTTTAACTTGGCAAGCATCGTGTCCCATAAATACTAAAGCACCTTCGCCTGCCAAACGTGCGGAAACTCGTCCTGCATTCAAATCTGAACCGCTGACATTATAACCGCGTTTTATTAAAACATGGGCAATGGCGCTCATACCTGCACCGCCAATACCTATGAAATGAAAATTGCGCAATTTATTTAACACAGGAGATCCTCCTCTATTTTTTTAGCAGAGCCAACGCCTGCTTCGCAATGTCTTCTGCAGCTTGGGGTTTACCCAATTTTTTAGCAGCTTCTGCCATTGCAGTTAATTCTTCATCATGTACCAAAAGATTTTCTATTGCTTCCAAAATCTTTTCGCCAGTCATCTCTTTATCAAGAATAACCTTTGCTGCACCGGCAGCTTCTACTGCACGAGCATTAAACTCTTGGTGATTAGCAGTTGCGAAAGGATAAGGAATTAAAACGGAAGGAATACCCTTAGCAGTGATTTCTGCCAAACCGATAGCACCTGCACGGCACACAGCTAAATCTGCCGCCGCCAAAGCTACAGGCATATTGTGCAAATAGGGTTTAATAATAATATTTTCTTTCATCCCACCACGTTTGGTAATTTCTTCCATATAAGCTTCGTAGTTAACATCACCGGTAGCGTGCAAAACTTGCACATCATTGCGACCGGAAAGTTCCAGTTCCGCTTCCAGCATTGCCTTGTTAATGCTTTTTGCACCACGGCTACCGCCAAAAACAAGCACTGTCTTTTTCTCAGGATCTAAGCCCAGCTCTTTATAAGCATCCTCACGTTTATTATTAAGAATTTCTGTGCGAATGGGGTTACCTGTATAAACATATTCCGCACTACCGCTAAAATATTTACGTGCTTCATCATAACCGAGGAACACTTTTTTCACGAAGCGGGAAAGAATTTTATTGGTAACACCGGGCATAGCATTTTGTTCTTGAATACAAGCAGGAACATTATGAAGAGCCGCCATAAAAGTAATAGGACCGCATACAAAACCGCCAGTGCCAATTACCAAATCAGGCTTTTCATTTTTCAAAATGCCATAAGCGTCACTCAAACCGGTAAACAATTTACCAAAACTACGTAAAGTGTCGAAGCTCAAGCTACGTTTAAAACCTGCAACCTCAATAAATTTCAAAGGATAACCATATCTGGGAATAATATCTTTTTCTAAACCTTGCTGAGTACCAACAAAGATAATCTCCGCTTCGGGATGCAGTTTTTTAATTTCATCTGCAATGGTCAAAGCAGGATAAATATGTCCGCCAGTACCACCACCGGAAAGAATAATCTTCAAGGGGAATGCCTCCTCAATTTAGCGTTTGGCAAGCTCCATTACAAGTTCTTTGAAGCGTCGCCCGCGCTCGGGGTAATTTTTAAACATATCATAAGAAGAGCACGCCGGAGCAAGTACTACTACCTGCGGCTCCACGGCTGCGGCATAAGCTTTCTCTACCGCATCTTCAAAACTGCTGGCAATTTGGATGTTTTCTACGCCACAAGCAAGAGCTGCCTCGTTGAAACGCTCTTTAGCGTTACCAAGCAAAATCAAGAGGTCAGTTTTTTCTTTGACCACTTGCATCATAGGTTCAAGCTCCGTCATTTTGTCATAGCCACCAGCTAGCAAAATTACATGTCCATTTTTAAAAGCTTGCAATGCTTTAATAGCAGAATCCGTATTAGTAGCTTTAGAATCGTTATAATACTTAACGCCTTTAATGGTAGTAACGTATTCCAAACGATGTTCCACTGCCTTAAAATTCCGCAGCACATCTGCCATATCTTCGATGGCAACGCCTGCAAAATAACCACAGGCAATAGCAGCCAAAATGTTTTCTTCATTATGACCGCCAAAGAGATGCACATCATCCACACCGCAAACAATTACTTCGGTATCATTCCATTTTACCACAAAATTATTATCTTGTATAAAAACACCTTGGTCTAACGGGAAAATTCTACTAAAGAAGCAAATTTGCCCCTTACTTTCCTTAGCCCAAGAACGTACTTCTTCATCGTCATAATTTAAAACAGTCACTTGGTTAGCATTTTGTTGGGTGAAGATTCTTTTCTTCGCCCCACCATAAGCTTCCATAGTATGGTGACGTTCCAAATGGTCGGGAGTTAAATTCAAAACAACTGCAATATCAGGTGCAAAGCTTTGTACTTTTTCCAATTGGAAGCTGGAAAGCTCTGCTGCAAGCCAAGCTTCATCATTCAAAGGTTCTACTTCTTTACTTAAAGCAAGGCCAATATTACCACCAATGGCAGAAGGCACAGGCAAACGCTTAAACATTTCACCAACGATACTTGTGGTAGTAGTTTTGCCATTTGTTCCAGTGATGGCAGCAATGTGCCCGCCATAGTTACGATAAGCAAGCTCCACTTCGCTGATTACTTCAACACCTTTTTCTTCTGCTAAGAGTACATTTTCGTTATCACAAGGCACTCCCGGAGAAAGCACCAAAAGCTCGGCAGAGCCGAGCAATTTAGCAAAGTCACCACAGACTAAAGCACCACCATTGGTAGCTAAAGCCTGTGCTAAACTATCTTCAATTTTACATTCACTATCATTATATAAGAACACTTGCTTTCCATGCTTTGCAAGCACTTCAGCAGCGCCACGCCCGCTAACGCCGGCGCCGTACACAATAACAGACTTTGTTTCAGTCACGTTAATGCGCCTCCTAAAATTAGTTTAGATACCCAAATTATAAATACGGCTTATGAACAAACCAAAGGAAATCAAGGACAGCAGCACACTTGCACCAGTGAAAACTGCTACAACTTTGGTTTCACGCCAGCCACCTAATTCAAAATGGTGGTGCAAGGGACTCATACGGAAAATACGCTTGCCACCACTAAGACGGAAGTAGGTTACTTGGATAATTACAGAAGCAGCTTCTGCCACATAAACGCCACCTAAAATTACAAGGAGCAGTTCAGTATTAGTCAAAAGCGCCAAAGCCGCAACACCACCGCCCAAAGCCAGGGACCCGGTATCGCCCATGAACACTTTCGCAGGATAACGGTTAAAGAGCAGGAAGCCTAAGCAAGCACCAGTCATAGCATAAGCAAAACCATCCAAGCCATTAGCGCCCATAGTAATAAAAGCAAAAGTTAAGGTTACAGGAATAGTAACACTTGTTGCCAAACCATCCAAACCATCAGTCAAGTTTACCGCATTGGTAGTACCAACTAAAAGTAAGAAAGCAAGTACATAGTAACCCCAACCTAAGTCAAGCATCATATCTAAGCCAGGAACCCAGACAGTAGTATTTTTAATGTAGTGCTCTGCATACCAAACATAAGCACCTGCCAAAACAAATTGCATCAAAAACTTTTGAATGGAAGTCAAACCCAAGTTGCGTTTCATAACAACTTTAATGTAGTCATCAATAAAACCAATCACACCGTGACCTAAGAGCAGTAAAAGCGCAATCATAACTTGGGGAGTTAAATCGCCCCAAATTACCAAAGATACTACAATAGCAGTAATCATCATAATACCGCCCATGGTAGGAGTACCACTTTTCTTTTGGTGACTTTCAGGGCCACAGCCACGAATGCTTTGACCAAATTTAATTTTATGCAAAAAAGGAATCAAGAACGGTCCCATTACTGCACACACAGCAAAGGCCGTAGCTAAAATCAGCAGATCAGAACTCATCACAGTTCCTCCAACAATCAAATTTATTTAAACAACTCCAACATTTTATCAACTTGCATGGAGTGAGAGCCTTTCAGCAAAATAATATCGCCAGCGTTGGCAATGGTGCGCAACACATTAGCAGCTTCATGTCTATCTGCGCAATGTTGTGCGTTACCGCCCAACTTTTTCGCTTCCTCGGAGATATACGCCGCATCGTTACCGTAGGTCAAAATAAAGTCAGTACCATTTTCCACTGCCCATCTGCCTACACGACGGTGACCATCTTCGGAGATTGCACCCAGCTCCAACATATCTGCCAAAACAGCAATGGTGCGTGCATTTTTCGCAGCCTTCTTCGCTTCTGCCAAAGTTTTCAAGGCAGCTTCCATAGAAGCAGGGCTCGCATTGTATGCATCGTTGATAAAAGTAATATCGCCAATGTAAATAATTTCTTGACGGCTACCGGTCAAACGAGCAGTTGCCAAAGCTTTAGCACTTTCTTCCAAGGTTACACCATAGCAAGCAGCACCAGCAATAGCACTAAGTGCATTATAAACATTGTGCTCACCGATAAGTTGCAGCTTAACTTGCACGGTTTTACCGGTAGCTTTTTCAGTACAGGTAAAGGTAGTACCTAAACCAGTAGTTTTAATATCACTACCACGGTAATCACAAGCTTCGCTCAAACCAAAGAATATAACTTTCGCCTTGGTATTTTTAGCAGCGTCAACAACGTATTCATTGTCACCATTCAACACTGCAAAACCATTAGCGGACAAAGTTTCTACAATCTCACCTTTAGCTTTGCCAATATTTTCCATACTGCCCAAAAGTTCCATATGCGTTTCGCCTACGTTGGAAACAAGACCGCTATCAGGTTCTGCAATTTCGCAAAGTTCAGCAATTTGTCCTAAACCACGCATACCCATTTCTACAACGGCAATGTCAGTTTCAGCAGTAATGTTCAACAAAGTTTTGGGCAAACCAATTTCATTATTAAAGTTACCTTGAGTTTTTACCACATTGTACTTAGCACCCAAGCACGCTGCCAGCAAATCCTTGGTAGAAGTTTTACCGTTGGAACCGGTGATGGCAAAAACTTTCAAGTTTTCAAAACTTCTGCGATATTCGCGAGCAATTTCTTGGAACGCTTTTAATGTATTGGGAACTTTGAACACGGCAACATTTTCCGGCAAACCTTCCACGTCTTTGGAAACGAGCACACCGGTAGCACCAAGCTCTACAGCTTTAGCACAGTAGTTATGTCCGTCAAAATTTTCACCGCTAAAAGCTACAAACAACTCCCCTGCTTGTACCGCACGAGAATCGGTAGTCAAACCGGTAAACTCAATATTTTCGCCAGTATATTCTGCATTGGTTGCTCTAACAATCAATTGAGCATTAATCATTATTTACCACTCCAATATTCCAAAACCACTTCTCTATCATCAAAATGAATGGTTCTGTCTTTCAAAATTTGGTAGTTTTCGTGTCCTTTACCTGCAATCATCACTACGTCGTCAGCTTCTGCATTGGCAAGAACATATTCAATAGCTTCGCGTCTGTCGCTGATGCGGAACACTTCTTTGCCAGCAGGAACTTCTTGCAGTGCAGTAAAGATTTCGTCGATGATTGCTTCTGGATCTTCAGTACGAGGATTGTCAGAAGTGACAACAACCTTATCCGCCAATTCCAAAGCAATACCGCCCATGATGGGGCGTTTTTTATTGTCACGATCACCACCACAACCAAAGACTGCCCACAATTTACCTTTAGTAATACTACGAGCGGTTTTCAAAACATTATCCAAACCGTCCGGAGTGTGAGCGTAGTCTACGATTACAGTGTACGGTTGACC
>CALCHC010000083.1 GCA_937901335.1 uncultured Phascolarctobacterium sp.
CAGAAATAGAAGTAAAGTAGGCAGCACGCAATTGTTCTTTTACAGATTTTTCTGCAGCAAAAGCAGGCAAGCAGTATAAGCACAAGCTTAAAAATGTCAATAGTATTTTTTTCATAAGAGTCCTCCGTTCAATAAGTATTCCTGCTTCAATTATAGAATAGTTTGAGACAAAAGAAAAGGCAGGCTTACGCCTGCCCCAAAAGAACACAAATCAAAACATTTTATATTATACAAAGGAGAAAAAGGAGTAATGAATTATGATCAAAACTTAATTAACCAAAAATAGATTTGAAAATACCAGCTACAGTACCAACAACAGCACCTGCAACGCCGCCAACAAGTTTACCGGGAATACCTAAAATTTTACCGCCAAGCTCGCTACCACCTTCGATGAAATCAAAAATGGTATCGATAATGTCATATTCGGTTTCCTCGCCGTAATCTTCTTCCTCATCGTCGTGCATCCAGTTTTCCTTATTAGTGTTAAGATTATCCACCAAAGCCAGACGTTTTTCACGAGGAATGATTTGAATAATAGTGTGCAACAACTTAGTCAGATTGTAAGGCTTGCATTGTTCTTCGCCTTCTTCACTGTAGCCTGCGCAATAGCAGATAGGCTCAATATCCAGACCAGTGCCTTCCTTAATTCTTTCACGAACAGATGCAGCTTTCTTTTTCAAGAACGCATTGAGTACATCATCAGGTTTGTTTTCCTCTTTATTCCAATGGTTACCTTTCATAGCGATATCTGCTTGGTTCAAAGCGATGACGATGCGTTTAGCAGCTTCACTACCAAGACAAGGAATAAGCACATTGTTGATAAGGTCGTAGCTGGTACCCAAGTCTTTACTGGAAGAATCCATAATCACAACCACAAGGTCAATCATAGGCTTACCGTCTTCACCAAGTTCGTTCAGCTTCGTAATGATATCGCGAGTAATCTCCTTGTCACGTTCTACACCATCACCAAGGCCGGGAGTATCCCAAATGGTAAGATTATCCAAATCAAATTTAGAGATGCAAGTAGTTTCAGGATCAACACCTACGCCAACCTTAGCAACATTCATATTGAACATTGCGTTTACAGTAGAGCTTTTACCACTGCCGGTTGCACCTACAAGCATAATGTTAACGTGCTTACTTCTAACTTGAATAAGTCTGGAAAGTTTGGCAGCCTTTTCTGCTTCAGACAAATCAGAATTCATAATGTCAGCTTCCAATAATTCGTAAATAGATTTCTTTTGTTCACTCATAGTATTACCTCTTTCTAAAAAATTTTATAAATAGATTCTACCAAACGGACTAGGAATACCCTCAGGATTAGTCCGTTCACAATCACTAAGCTTGTTTACTTTGCCCATGAAGATAATTTCACCAGTGGTAGTATTACGCAGGAAGTAATGGAAAGGTTTATCAAAAACAAGCTCTCCCACATAATTTCTAACACCGCCAAAGCACATACAGCACATCATAGTCTTAGCTTTCGCTACTGTACCGTTTTTATCAACCTCAATCTCTGCTTCTTGCATAAACTTTTCTGCATATAAATGCTGGCTAGCAATCTTATCAAAACCAGGGAAGTTTTCATTAAAGATGGTAGTCAGCCCCAAGCATTGCAATACAGGCACCAAGTCATACTTGTTTTTAATGGAGAACTCCGGAAAAATCACTTTGCATTTTTCAAGGTGCATATTGCTTAAAATATTTTGTAATGCTTCCTTAGTAAGTTCTTCCTCACTATCTACCAAAACTAGTTCGTAAGGAATACGTTCGTCTTGGAATTTATAAGGTAAAGCTACTGCCTTCATAGTTTTTAAACCATCAACACCCACAACCTCTTGGTAATAACGCAGGAAATCTTTTTCTGCACTCAAGAAAGCTGGGTGAGCAACACTACCATCAGTATTACGGAACTTTCTTTCATGGCTAGCGTCTCGTTCCATTTTGTAGAACCATTCAGCTTTAAAGTTGGCAAGGTTCTGCAACACAAGCATTGCTTTGCCACCAGAAGCACCTTCACTGATGGAAGCATTGTAGCGTTCTTCCATAATTTGTTTGAACTCAGGAAGTAGCTCTAAATTTTCCTCGCCTTTCTTAAGTTCAAGACTGTTGTCACTTGTAAAAGCGGAGCAACGTACATCTTGAACAGCAAGCACCGCCTCGCGAAGCTCTATCATATTTTCAAAACCAAGTACATCAAGAATTTGCTCTAAGGCTTCATCGCAAGCACCTTCTGCAACCATGGCAAGCACGGCTTCGATACCATAAGGACAAATCACTGCGTTGTCTTTGCCTTCGAGCAAGGGCAACAATTTTACCGGGAAAGTTAAATTTTTATTAGCATCCATTTTGAAGCTTCCTCCTTCTCTTTGGTTATGATTGTAGCCACACCATTAGACACAAACTGGCTATCTTCTTACTCCCAAAAGCGATTGTAAAAAATCATTGCAAAAATTATTAAAGCAGAACTTCCTAAGGGAAACAAAAGCGTTCCAAAATGACAAACTATCGGTGAAGCAGCAATACTTTCAAACCACATCCTTGCAGCCTTAAAGCTTTGTGCATAGCACACCAAGTTCACCACCAGCAAAAGTAAAAGTTCCGCATTCTTAGCAGACTTACTTTGACAGCTGAACAATATTGCTAACACAAGCATCACCGTAGATACTGAAAGAATCCCCCACGGACTAAACTCTACCAAATTAAAGCCACGCACCATTAACATACAACTTTCTCCTCCCCCGGAGTAAGCGCTCATAACGGGAAGAACATTTAACCCAAGCATACCTAAAATTAAAAGTGGAATTATATTTTTAGAACTACGAACCAAAGCTTACACCTTCTTTCTCTTGGATTTACGTTCTTCCATAAGAACCATAAGTTTTAAAACAACAAAAGGAACTGTAGTGTACATAAATCTTTTGAGCAATTTTCTTTCGATTTCAGACATAATTATCAACCCCGTTCTTTTCTATGATGAGTTCATTATACCCACTATATTAGACACAATTTGTCCATCTTGTTTGCAGGTCAAAAGAAAAAGCACCAAGAATTTCAAAATCCTTGGTGCCTTCGCCAATTTACATCTTAGTGTCCGTAACGACGTCTGAAACCAAACCAGTGGTCTTCCATGGCAAGAACGAACTCCTCTGTTATCTCGAAGCCGCAGCTTTCGCCAACAACGGAGTCAATCATGCAATAGGGACAACAAGCAGTTTGTCCTTTGTCGTACCAATCCTCAAGCTTTTTAGAGCTGAAGAGCTTGCCACAGTGGAAGCAACCGCAAACTTGCTCTTGCTTCAAGCTTTTCCTATGGAAAGAAGATTGCTTGTGGGCCAAAACAACAGCCTCTTTGTCAGGAAAAAAATCATCAATCGCCTTAAGTCTGTGAAGATATTTCAAAATAGTTTCTTCACTTGCTAGCCCAGCTTTGACAGTAGCCAAAATAAGAGCAACAACGGCTTTGCCATCCAAAGCACTGATTTTCACCTCAGCCAAATCGCTAACCAGGAAAGCTTCACATCTTTCTTCAATGATAGAAGAGTAGTTGTGAAACTTCCAAGCAGGATTAGCTTCCACAAAAGCATTAACTGCAGTTACGAACTCAGCAAAATCAAATTGAGGAATAAATTTGGTAAGATTTTCGTACATGTAAATACCTCTCTTTCATTGTCAAAGAACATAGTTTACCCAAGGACTAACTAAATCATAGCCATGATATTAGCCATAAAGTGTCTATCTTGTAAAAGAAAAAGCACTAAAAACATAAATTTTTAGTGCTAAATTCAAAATTTTTAGAGTGCTTAACAAAGCACATTAAATATAAATCTGTTTAATTCATATTAATGGCACGCCATTTTGCCAAACCAAATTTACGTTTTAGTAATTCTTGAACCATATTAAAGCTACCAATCTTAGTATTGCTACCAGTTAGGCAATAATGGGTAAAACAATGACAGTTAT
>CALCHC010000084.1 GCA_937901335.1 uncultured Phascolarctobacterium sp.
ATTTGTCAAAGGTTCATGTATAAAATCAACCAATGCACAATATTTTTCAAAATCATCAACAATATCAACCATATCCCTATCTCTATCGTCAATATAATCTCTCATATACGCAATCAAATCTTTAAACGTCACATTTATATGTTTAACATGAACTGTATGTGCTTTATTATATTCCTCAACTGCGGCATCAACCTTTTCTGCCATATGTGTACTCATAGGTTCAGGATCCAATGTCATAAGCACTTTAATATCCTCATCAGAAAATGTTTCTAAGTGATTTTTCAACTGTTTCAAATCAAACTTATTATACAATTTAGTTTCTACGACAATTTTAAAACTTCTCTGGCTAATAGTAGCATCCGGAACACTGTTTTCCGATACATGTTGAATATTAAACACAATCTCTGGATTTTCTCCATCACCGATGTTCAATATTCGTTGATTCAACATATTGAAAAATTTATTTGTATTGTAATTATACATCCTTGACAGCATTAACATAGTATTCGCCGTAGCAACATTTTCTGCAGAATGGTATCTTTGAAAATAATGAACTTGCATAATCTTCCCTCCAAATCTTGGTAAACTGGATACATGTTGTATACTTCTATACCAAAACAATTTTCTCCTCTACAACATTTTATAGAGCTTAATTTAATTATATCTATCCCAATGTCCCTTTTATAACCCACTGCTCATGCTACACTAAAAGCACATAAAAAATTTATCTATGCTATAATTATTCTAAATATTGGGGGCAATTTTATGTTAAGACAAACTAAAATCCAATACCACTACCATTTTCCAAACCTACCTATAAACGACAACGATATCCAAGCCTTGTATGAAAAAATGAACGATATCCTTTGGATGGCAGAAATGTATATTTGCAAACTTAATCACCAAAAAATGCACTTACCTAAAATTTTTATCTCTGATGACATCGTTACTAAAACTTACGGCAAATACGATTACAAAGCTATCCTAAAAGAAATTAAAAAGTTCAACGAAAAATTCCCTTATTCTTATTTCTGCGAAATTCTCGAACAATTAGAAAGTACCATCAAACGCATAGAAGATGGTGCTGGCTTGGAAACTCTTAAAGAATTAATAGATTACCTCTTATCCAAAATAAACCATGCTGAAAATAGCGAAGAACGCCAAGCAATAACTAAGATTATCGCTATGCTAAAGAACGCTAAAAGAACTACAAACACATTAGGTACTTATAACCACCAAAACAACAAAATCACACTTTACATTAATAGCATAGTTGATTATTTTTCTAAATCCCCTGACAAAGACCTTGCTACCAAAATTAAAACAGGTTTAGAAATTGTCCTTGCCCATGAAGTTTTCCACGCCATACAATATCATTTGGTAATTTTCGACAATAAAAAAACAGGTAAATCTATTTGGGAATATACCTCTGGTCGTAAAGATTACCGCAGTACAGTACTGGAAGGATTGGCTAGATGGTTTGAGTACTGTTGGTGTAACGACTACCAATATATCAACCCTATTTACAGTTGGCACAAAGAACAAATAGAAAAAGAATTGCGTACTTATTACTATCCAGGAAGACCTTATGCAGCCGCAAAAGTTTTTATTAAAAATGGTAAACCTCTGATAGATGAACCAATTACAGTTTTATATACCTTATTGAAAGAAGTATCGAAACAAAGAAAATCTTGTTGGCGCAAAACTTACGAACTATTAGAACGATTAGACAACAATCCTAAAATGATTTATCTGCGTCCATAAAAGGAGTGAATAATATGACCTTATATTTATCTAAATCTAAATACTGTACTGGCGTTCAATGCCCTAAAATGCTTTGGCTCCGTAAAAATATGCCGGAAGAAGGAACTCCCATTATGAACCAAGCCATCCTTGATGCAGGCAATCAAGTTGGTGATTTAGCAATGGGTTTATTTGGTAACTTTACAGAAGTTCCCTTTGGTGATATCAGCCAAATGATTAAAGCTACTCAAGAACTGTTAAAAGCGGACGAAAGCATTATTGCAGAAGCTTCCTTTTCCTATGATGGCTTGTTCTGTAGCGTTGACATCTTAAAAAACTTGGGAGACAACACTGTAGAAATTTATGAGGTTAAAAGTTCTACCGGTGTAAAACCAGTTTATCTTGATGATGCGGCTTACCAACATTATGTGCTTTCTAAATTAGGTTACAATGTTGCCAAAACTTGCATCGTACATATTAACAACCAATATGTACGCAAAGGTGATTTAGAACTTGATAAACTTTTCAACATCGTTGATGTTTCCTTAATAGCACGAGGCAAACAACAAGAAGTAGAAAACAACATTGCAACCATCGGTAAATACTTAGCACAAGCTGAAGAACCAATTATTGATATTGGCACACACTGCACCAATCCTTATGGTTGCGAGTTCTTCCATTATTGTACTAAACACTTACCAATTCCCAATGTTTTTAATCTTAGAGGAGCACAACTTAAAACTAAGCTAAAACATTATTGCAATGGTACACATTCTTTCCAACAATTGCTTGATAGTGCAACTCTTACTCCCAAACAAAAATTACAAGTAAATCATGAACTGTTCGAGCAACCTGATTTCATTGACACAGATGCTATCAGAGGATTTATGTCCCAACTGGCTTATCCCCTTTACTTCTTGGATTTTGAAACTTTCAACACCGCCATTCCCCTTTTTGATAACGCTCGTCCCTATGAGCAAATGGTATTCCAATATTCACTACACTATATCGAAGAAGAAGGTGGCGAATTGCGACACAAAGAATTTTTGGCATATCCCGGAAGTGACCCTAGACGCGCTTTAGCAGTACAACTTTGCCAAGACATTCCTAAAGATGTTTGCGTAATAGCTTACAATAGCAAATTCGAAAAAATGTGCATCAATGACCTTGCTGCTCTTTATCCAGATTTGGCAGAACATCTTATGAATATCCACGGGAACTTTGCAGATTTGATGATCCCTTTTAAAGATAAAAGCTATTACAACAAAGCAATGGAAGGTTCCTATTCTATCAAATATGTTTTACCAGCACTCTTCCCCAATGACCCAGACCTTGATTATCACAACCTAGAAGGCGTGCAAAATGGTATGGAAGCTTCTAACACCTTTGCCCTCATGATTAATATGGAAAAAGACGAATTAGAAAAACACAGAGGATACCTCCTCAAATACTGCAAACTTGATACCTTTGCAATGGTTAAAATTTTAGAAAAATTAAAAGAAGTTACAGAGGAATAAAAATAAAGGCTCCGCTTTATGCGGAGCCTTCGTCATCTTCAATATTTTATTCTAAAATAATCCAAATAAACTTTATATCTATCTTGTGCAGTCAAACAAGTATCAGTCAAGAAACCTTTTTCCTTATTCCATTCTTTTAGTCCACGATAGTAAAACAACTTCAAATTGTCTTCAATGATGAATGGTACAATATTATGTTTCAAGCACTCCTTAAACATAATCAATCTACCAACTCGACCATTGCCATCCTGAAAAGGATGTATTTTTTCAAAAGCAACATGAAACTCCAAAACATCTTCCAAAGATTTATTTGCTTTTGCATTGTATTGGGAAAGCAGCTCTTTCATTCTATCGGAGACTTCTTCCGGCAAAGTGGTTTCCGCTCCGCCAACTTCATTAGGTAATTTTTTATACTTACCAACGGCAAACCAATCTTTCCGAGAATCACTTGTTCCGGTTTTCAAAACAAGATGCAGTTCTTTAATAAACTTCTCAGTCAAATTAGTTCTAGCATTATCAATAATCATATCAATACAACGAAAATGGTTTACGGTTTCAATAACGTCATCCACATTTAAAACTTCGTTTTCCACACCGATAGTATTGGTTTCAAAAATATATCTTGTTTGGTCGTGAGTAAGGCGACTACCCTCTATGTGATTAGAGTTATATGTTAAGTCGATTTGTGTTTTATGATAAATACCACCGGAATATTTACTATCCTTTTCTTCTTGTAAAACATCCAGTAAAGATTTAACTTGTTCTCTCTTTTTATTAGCACGTTCAGGTTTTACCGCATTTTCTGGAACATTCCAAGTTTTGCCGTTTAAAACAGCTCCCTCTACACGTCCCTTAGCACAATAATTTCTAACACTACGTTCAGAAACGCACCACTTCTTCGCAATTTCAGAAGCTGTAAGATATCGCATATACTCACCTCCAAACTCATAAATTATCTTTAAAATTCACTGTTCATATTAAAGATTATAGCACACCATCGGCAAAAACGATACCTCTCGTACATAAAACACCTTTTTCTTTTTTGCCGACAATCCCATAAAAGGAAAGCTTTTCAGGAGCTTTGCTTCCTTGCTGTAGAGAAGCAGAACAATATTCCTTATCACTTTTCACAAACTCCTCACAAGGCATTTTCTTTATTTCGTCGAATAAAACAGTAACAATAATTGCGAGGAGGTTTTCTTATGAGCAATAAAAAATGGATTGTAACAGCTTTAGTAGCTGGCTTTATTTTTGGTAACGCAATGACACCTGTTAACGCAGGTATTTTCGATAAAGTTCTTAAAGGTGGTCTCGTTGGTGCAGTTGTCGATGCTACTGCTCCTCAAATTGATAAAGCCATCAACGCACTTACTGCTAAACACGGCTTGGCAAGCACTTACGCAACTAAAGTTGTGCCTATCGTTGCTTTTGGTGATGGTAGTCGCGCAGGTGCAGCGCAAGTTTCCGGACCGCAAGAACTTGTTGACCAATGCCAAGCAGCACTTCAAATTGAACAAACCATTTTAGGTGTCCGTTGCATGGTTCTGATTCCTATAGACAAAGTTGCTATCAAAAATATCAACCGCGTTCAAGGCGTAGGCGTTGCCGCACAAATCGACATCAAACTTTAACCCTCATACAACAACTAAAGGCTTCGTTTCTACGAAGCCTTTTCTAATTTTCACAAATCTACATTATTTACTACCTATATCACTTACATTACTTATATTATGTTTCAAAAAAATATGCTATAATTTTTAGACACAGTCTTACGTTATGGTATAGGAGATACATGTTAGATTTATTTGCTAAATTTGATTTGAATATTTTATTATATGTGCAAGAAAACTTCCGAACCGAAACTCTTACCTTTTGGATGCGTCACATCACAAACTTGGGAAGCGTCCTGCTTGCGATAATTGCAATCTGGCTAATTATCAAAGGCAGCCGTAAGGAAAGATTGTTTGGCGTTATCACGGTTGTTTCCGTCTTAATTGAAGTAGCAATCGTCAACGGCTTCTTAAAGAATTTTATCGCTCGTCCGCGTCCTTATGATGTTAGTAGCGAACTTCTGCCTGCTATCGAAGTTTTGTCAGATTACTCCTTTCCCTCCGGGCACACCGCTCTTGCATTTGCTTTGGCATTTGTTTTTTACAGGTATTTGCCTAAAAAATATGGCGTGCCGGCAATCGTTATTGCAAGTTTGGTTGGTCTGTCCCGCGTTCACTTAGGAGTTCATTATTTAAGCGATGTTATCGGTGGAATTATCTTTGCGTATATTTCCGTAAGAATTGCTGAATTCATCATTCAAAGGTATTACCCTCAAAATTTAGAAAACGATATATAAACACACAAAAAGCGTATGGCAGATTGCCATACGTTTTTCTTCTTGTTCGCTTGATAAATTCTTCGTATAGAGTTATACTTTTATCGAACATATTTTTGTATTTATTTTCTTGTTTGTGAAAGTGTGATTTTGTGCGTACCATTCTCCACATAGATATGAATAATTTTTACGCTTCCGTGGAATGTCTTTACCGTCCGGAAATCAGGGATTTCCCCGTTGCAGTTGCAGGTGATCCCCTCAATCGTCATGGTATTATTTTGGCGAAGAACATGCTTGCCAAAAAGTTAGGCGTTAAAACTGGCAAAGCTATTTGGCAGGCTAAGCTCAAAGCTCCCAATCTTGTAACTGTTCCGCCGGATTTTCGCAAGTATTTAAAATTCTCACGCCTTGCTCGTCAAATCCTTTACGATTATACGGACCAAATTGAACCCTTCGGTATTGACGAAAACTGGATTGATGTAACCGGTTCCAAGCTTTTATGCGGTGATGGTTCTGCCATTGCAAATTCCATTCGCCAACGGATTAAAGAAGAACTTGGGATTACTGTAAGCATTGGCGTTAGCTTTAATAAGATTTTTGCCAAGCTTGGTTCTGATATGAAAAAGCCTGACGCAGTAACAGTAATCCCCCACGATAAATTTAAGGATATTATTTGGTGCTTGCCTGTTTCCGAACTGCTTTATGTTGGCAAAGCTACTCAGCGTAAACTTACCAGCAGGGGAATTATGACCATTGGTGATTTGGCTAATTACCCTGTTGAGCTATTGGTTGATATGTTAGACAAATGGGGCGAAGTGCTTTCCCTTTTCGCCAACGGCAAGGATACTGCACCTGTCCGCAAGCTAAACGAAGCTTCTGCAGTAAAAAGTATTGGCAATGGTACTACCTGCCCTCGCGATCTAACTTGTAACCAAGATGTGGCTCTTGTATTTACTGTACTTAGCGAATCTGTGGCAGCAAGGCTTCGTGACTACGGTTTAAAATGTACTGGCGTACAAGTTTATTTACGTGATAACGAACTCCATTCCCTTACAAGGCAAAAGAAGCTTATTAAGCCTACTTATTTAAGTACGGATATTTTACAAGCAGGAATGGAACTACTGGTGCAAAATTACACTTGGCAAAAGCCATTGCGTTCCATTGGCATTCGTGCCATTGACCTTGTTACAGAAAATAGTTTCATGGAACTTTCCCTCTTTGATGATAATGACAAGCTTATTCAGCAAGAAAATCTTGCTCATACCATTGACGCTTTGCGTAGTCGTTTTGGTCATGATGTTGTTTTAAAAGCTTCTTGCTTACTGGATACAAAACTTACAGGCTTCAATCCTAAAGAAGACCACACCATTCATCCTGTTTCTTATTTCCGTTAGGAGTGATGTAAATGCCACGCATAAAACTTGATATCGTAGTGCGCCACACTCCAGATGGCAAGGCAATTCCTAAAATAATCATCTGGGAGGATGGTCGCAGGTTTGCCATTGACAAGGTTCTTGATATCCGCAAGGCAGCAGCTTTAAAATGCGGAGGAGTTGGAACTCGCTACATTTGCAGGATTTGTAGCAAAGAGGTTGCTATTTTCGATGAAGATGGTAACTGGTTTATGGAAAAGTAATTAAAAACAACAAAGGCTCCGCTTTCGCGGAGCCTTAACTTTTGTATAGCCTTTTTAACCTAAACCATTGCATCTTGCCAAGTCGTCATAAACTAGTACGGCAAGTTTTTCGATGAGCGCTTCATTACCTGCAAAAACTTGGGTAGCACCCAAAACTTCCTGCAAGCGTGCTTTGTTGCTCATCATACAACAGCAGGGCAACATTATTTCACTAATCAGGTACGCTGCACTTCTGAGCTGCATTTCATCGTCAAGCAAGCTTCCGTCACGCACTTTTCCTGCGAATACGGCAAGCCTTCTATCGATGGCAAGCGCCAGTTGCTTTTCTAAAACGCCCATCTTAGCGCATGTTTTCGATAAAGTCTTCGAATGCGTTGATTACAACATAGTGACCGATAACTTTAAGGTCACGGAGTACGGTACCATAGGATTCGTACCATTCATCAGCCAAAATCATTTTCAAACCGTCTTTTTCATATTCATCAATCATTTTCAAGATGAATTTGTTTACTTCGCCGGTTTCTTTGTTAACGTTCAAAGGAATGATGCGTTCTTCCAATTCGTATTTTTCTACGATAACTTCCCAACCACCGGGGATAGGCGGTAAGCGTTTAGCTTTAATGTAGTAACCTTCAGGAGAGAAGCCTACATACGCATCCATTTTGTTGTACAATTTAGCTTTTTGCAAAGGGAAACCATTAGCGTTACCCCATTTAACGATTTCATCGCAAACTTCATTTTTTTGAACTACGCTGGTAAAGGTAGTTTGAGCCAAAATTTCGGACATTTTTCATTCCTCCTTAAAACCTTTCAATATATTTATTTTACTCTACCAATAAAATAAATTCAATGAAAAATACAAAAAGAAACGGCTCCTTTAGAGAAGCCGTTAACTTTTTAAATTTGACCTAAGTATTTCAAAATTGCTTGAGCGATGATAGCACTGCCAATATAAGTACCAACAAATACTACACAAGCAACTACTACGATACGCCAACCACTTTTAGCAAAATCGTCTAAGTCTTTACCAATTGCAACGCCTGCATAAGCAAGAAGCGGAGTGCACAAGGAAACGAAACCAACTTTTGCCACGTATGCGCTGATGATTGCGCTACCGGGAACAGCAGGATAAGTAAGAATGCAACCCAAGGTTACAACATAAGCAACAGAAGGAATGTTACCGGGCAAATATTTTGCCATCAAAATACCAGCTAATGCGATACCGGTCAAAATTAAGAGACCGGGGATGGATTCTAAAATAGTAGCTTTAGTACCAAGAATGTTGGAAACCAAGCTCATAAAGCAAACTACTAAAAGTACGTATAAAGTGTCTTTAATGCTCATTATGCTTCCTCCTTCTTAGGTTCTTCGCCATATTTAATCTTGTAGCATTTTTTGTACAACCATTCAGCCATGGGCAGTGCCAGCCAGATGGACATATACAAACCATCCAAACCGGAAAGCATATTACTTGCCGCACCAAAAGCTGCCAATTGTTCTGCCATTTCAGGGAACATTGCGCACAAGGAACCAACAGCTGCGGTCATCATACTTGCAGAGCCAACACCTGCTGCCATTGCCAAAGCGTAGGGATGGAAAGGCAAGGTAGAAGCTGCAACGGAAGCCATCAAACCAAAGAAGATGGTACCAAAAACAGTACCTGCAATGTAAACGCCCATTACGCCACGGCCTTCACTGCTGTCCAAGCCAAAACGTTCGCCAATAAGAGCAACGTTCGGTTCGCGAGCAACAGAGTGAGCAGCGCCAATAGCTTCACGTTTCAAACCAAGGAATACAGCAACGGGGATACCAATGAAGATAGTACCAAGGTTACCAAATTCTTGGAGTAAAAGTGCCGGGGAAGCTGCAATAATTTTCGGCAAAGTAGGACCAACAAGAGTACCATAACGAGCCATCAAAAGCATTAAGGTCAAACCCAAAAGGGAGCTTGCGTCAAGCATTTCCGCCTTGCCGGAAATCTTCAAAAATTTAGGTGTGGTCAAAACACCAAGCAACAGTGCAAAAAGCATGGGCAACAGTACGATAGTACCAACGCCTACTTTAAAGGAATGCACGCCAATCATTTCAGCAATGATGATAAGCACTAACACGATGGCATGTAATTTAAAATTTTTCATCAGTTAACCTCTCCTTCCCAGATGTTTCAGTTGCTAAAATAGCTTTCAGCCTTCTTTATATATTCCTCTTTAGTGAGGATAGGCTCAAAATTATCAATGATTGCTTTTGCTTCCTGCGCTTCGTCATAAAGCAAATCAATCAAAGTCATGGCAAAGGCTTTTGCCGGAAGCAGTACAGCTGCCTTAAAATCTACAGCTTTAAAATCTGCTGTATGTAAAAGACCATTAGTACCACCAATAAAGGGATGAATTACCGGAATGATGTGGGAAACATCGCCCATATCAGTAGAAGCGCTAAAGTGACCAGCGTCTTTAATGGCGATTCCAGGCCAAGCCAGCTTGGAGTTTTCAACGAAAAGTTCATTTAAGCGAGCGTTACAGCTTAAGGGCATCATACCGGGCAAAGTTTCAATAATAGTTTCTGCACCAATAGCATCGCCGCCGGCTTTAAGAGCTGCGTCAACTTTTTTGTGAGTCTTTTCGATAGCCGCCATGGTTTTAGCACGCACATAAAGTTCCATGCGCACATCCGCAGGCACGGAATTTACAAAGTCCCCACCTTTGGTGATAATGGGATGCACACGCACTACGTCATCTTCGCGGAAGGTTTCACGCAAAGCGTTAATACCCATCAAGCCGAGCATCGCTGCATTAAGAGCGTTGATACCTTCGTCAGGAGCATCTGCCGCGTGAGCAGTTTTGCCTACGTAACGAACGGTTTTACCTAAGAAGCCATTACTGCTTTCGCCAACAGAAACTGTCGGTTCAGGCATATTTTTATCAGCATGCATTTGCATTGCCATATCAATATCGTCAAAAGCACCTTCGTAAATAAGTTGTCCCTTACCGCTAAGGAAATGCAGCTTGCCTTGTTCACGTAATTTTTTACGGTAAGCAATTTCAATATATTCTTCCGCAGGAACTGCAAAGAACACTGCATCGCCGGCAAGTTGTTCCATAACGCCACTTTTCATAATGCCACAAGCAGCACCAGCCATGGCAGCAATTTGCAAATTGTGACCACAAGCGTGAGCAGCACCAGTCATAGGATCTGCCTTACAGCTATCAGGACAGCCAACTGCATCCAGTTCGCCAATCACTGCAGCGGTAGGGCCAGGCTTACAACCTTTAGCACGCGCCTTTACGCCGTTAATAGCAAAACCTGTTTGCGGTTCCAAACCTAAAGCACGGAAGAATTCTACAACCTTAGCAGAAGTTTTTACTTCTTTAAAACCTAACTCCGGCTCGTCAGCAATGCTGTTGGCAAGAGCTTCTATTTCAGCAGCACTGTCATCAATGGCAGCGCAAACCTTTGCTTTTAGTAAATCTTTGTCCACAATTACACCTCCAATTCAAAAGCCAATGTAACAGTTTGTTAGTAAAATATTTTCTTTCCGTAAATTATAGCACTTTAATCCACAAATTACAAACTGTATCATATTTTTATACACAACAGGCTCCATCCACAAATTTGCTACAATATTTTTATTTTCACAATCATTGTGCTGTGCTAAAATATAGTTAATATTTTTAAAGAAAGGAGCCTGTTCATGTTTGCTCAGATAAAAGAAGATTTGAATGCCATTATGCTGCGTGACCCTGCCGCAAAATCAAGGCTGGAGGCTGCACTGTGTTATCCGGGTTTGCATGCCATTTGGCTCCATCGCATTGCCCATCATTTTTACAAAAAAGGTTGGGTAGTATTCCCCCGTTTAGTTAACACATTCTCCCGCTTTTTAACCGGTATTGATATTCATCCCGGTGCTAAGCTTGGCCCCGGTCTTTTCATCGACCACGGCATGGGACTTGTTATTGGCGAAACTGCAGAACTTGGCAGTAACGTAACTTTGTACCAAGGCGTTACCCTTGGCGGTACCGGTAAAGAAAAAGGCAAGCGTCATCCCACCATCGGCAATAATGTTGTAGTTTCCAGTGGTGCTAAAGTTTTAGGTTCTTTTAAAGTTGGTGACAATTCTAAAATTGGTAGTGGTAGCGTTGTGCTCCACGAAGTTCCGCCTAATTCCGTAGTAGTTGGCATCCCCGGTCGCGTCGTTGCTCTTGACGGTGTAAGAATTCAAGACAATGACCCTGAAAGTGCTATCGACCTTGATCACGATATCCTTCCTGACCCGGTTGCAGATTACGAAGAAAAACTGGCTAAGCACATGGAAGAAATTAACAAACGCTTGAAAGAATTGGAAAACTCCATTTACACAAATTGCTGTCAAGCTAAAGATAAAGACTGATAAGAGGTTAAAAAAATGAGCAGAATTATGACCACAGCAGAAGCGATTAAAGAAGCTCGCCGCTGCTTAAACTGCACCAGACCTACCTGTCGTACAGGTTGCCCCATTGAAAATAATATTCCTGAATTCATCCGCGCTCTTGGCGAAGGCAATATTGGTTTAGCTTACGAAACTATTTCCGAGCGTAGCAATTTGCCTGCCATTTGCGGTAGAGTTTGTCCTCACGAACGCCAATGCGAAGCTCACTGCATTCTTAGCAAAAAACAATGCGGTATCGAAATTGGCAGTTTGGAAATGTTCATCGCTGATTTCGCTCACGAAAACGAATTAAAACCCATCCCGCCCTCCAGCGGTATGCGTGGTAAAGTTGCTGTAATCGGCAGTGGCCCTGCAGGCTTGACTGTTGCCGGCGATTTGGCGAAGATGGATTTTGACGTTACTATTTTCGAAGCACAAAGCGAACCCGGTGGCGTATTGCTCTTTGGTATTCCGGACTTCCGCCTGCCTAAAGACGTTGTTCGCCGCGAAATTAAAGAACTCCTCAGCCTTGGCGTAAAAATTAAAACCCAAGTACTCGCAGGCGTTGACTTTACTGTTGACGATTTGTTTGCAGAAGGCTTTGACGCTATCTTCATGGGCACAGGTACTTCCCTGCCCCGCACTTTAGACATCCCCGGCAAAGAACTTTCCGGTATTTTGACTGCTACCTACTTCCTGCGCACCGTAGTTTTGGCGGACGAAGGCAAGCTTGACGAAAGCGAAACCATTCTCCACACCGGTGACAATGTAGTAGTTGTAGGTGCAGGTAATGTAGCAATGGATGCTGCCCGTACTGCTTTGAGACGTGGTGCGAAAAACGTTACCGTTGTTTACCACAAATCTGAAGCAGAAGTTTCTGCTTTCCAAAACGAATACAACGCTGCTGTGCAAGAAGGCATCCAATTTAGCTTCTTGAAACAACCCATTGCCTACTTCAATAAAAAGCAAATGCGTGCTTTGAACAATATTCGCCGCCAAGGTGAAAAGGTTGACGAAACCCAAGTTGCAGGTCTTCTGCTCCAAAACATCACTAAAACTCCCGAAGGCGAATTTGTTTCCGAAGGTGGTCAAGAAGTTCTGCCCTGCGATTGCGTAATCTTGGCAGTTGGTCAAAAACCGGCAGCTCGCATCGTAAGCACTACTAAAGGTATCCAAGTAGATAACCGCGGTTTTGTAATCACTCGCGAACGCCCCTATGGTATGACTACCCGTGCCGGCGTATTCAGCAGTGGTGATGTAGTACATGGCCCCGCGACTGTAGTTCTCGCCATGAAAGAGTCCAAAAAAGTTGCAGCTGGTATCGCTCAATACATTGACGCTAAAAAATTAATCGAAGATTGCAGTTTCTAACTTCTTAGAAGAAGAAACCTTTATAAAAAGTAAAATCCCCGTTCATTACGAACGGGGATTTTTTATGTGCATTTTACATTATATATCTAAAGGTTAGATTTTGAGGATTATTCATCTTTTTTCTTGAGAGCAGTGTAAGCTTCTTTCAAGAGCAACAAAGTAAGTACCAAAAGAACTAAGTCAAAGCTAAATACTACCATGTTAGTTTTGGGGTTCAAAAGCATTTGTACCAATGCCACAATAGTAGTGGTCAGCATGAAGAACATGGGGTACATAATGAATTTTGCACTCTTCTTAAGAGCACGGATAACCCAAACACCCAAAGCCATAAGACCGATAGCAGCAACCAATTGGTTAGAAGCACCAAAAATGGGCCAAATAAGAGTCCAAGCAGGAGCGTTGCCAGCTTTGTAGAAAATAAGCGCCAAAGCAAAACCTACAGAAATACCGGTTGCCAAATATTTGTTAAGGCTCATACCGGTAAACTCTTGCAATTGGTAACGTGCCAAGCGGGTAGCAGTATCAAGAGAAGTTAAGATAAAGGAGTTCAAAGCCAAAAGGCCGATAGCAGTACCCAAACGCGGGGAAATACCAATCAAGGAAGCAAATTGACCTAAGCCATGACCGTAAACAACGGTAGGACCACCTTTAAGCATTTCGCCACTCATCATGATGGTACCCAATGCGATTACACCAACAACGCCTTCCAGAAGCATTGCGCCATAACCTACGGGAACAGCATCAGTTTCGCGGGTCAATTGTTTGGAAGTAGTACCGGAAGCAACCAAGGAGTGGAAGCCGGAGATAGCACCGCAAGCAACGGTGATGAAGAGCAAGGGCCAGAGATAATCGCCATTTGCAGTTACAAAACCTTTGAATGCAGGCAATTTTACTTCGTAGTTAGCACCGCCGAAAATCATACCAACGCCACCCAGGAATACGCTGAAGTACAGCATGTAGGATGCCAAGTAGTCACGAGGTTGGAGCAGTAACCAAACAGGAAGAATGGAAGCCGCGAAGATGTAACCAATGAGAAGTACACGCCAGAAAGCAACATCAGCTGCAAAAGTGGCTTGTACCCAAGCACTTTCCATACCAAACACCAAGGAACCGAACAAAATCGGAAGCATAACGATGGTGCTTACTTTCAAAGAAACGCCAAAACGGTAAATTGCTACACCAAATACCATTGCCATTACGATATACAAGGAAGCAGTAAAAGCAACAGCAGGATCAGCAGCGAAGGTTTGTGCTGCCAATTCCAAGAATACAGCAACAACCAAGGTCAAGCTCAGCCAAGTGAACGCCAAGAACAATTTTTGACCACGTTCACCAATCCATTGACGAACTACTTCGCCGATGGACAAGCCTTTATGACGAATGGAAGCAACCAATGCACCCATATCATGAACGCCACCAAAGAAGATACAACCAACGATAATCCAGCAGAAGGTAGGCAACCAGCCCAAGAGAGCTGCAGCTGCGATAGGACCAACTACAGGGCCTGCACCTGCGATGGAAGCAAAGTGGTGACCCATAAGTACTGCGGGATGAGCGGGGCAGTAGTCAATATTATCTTGCAATTCTTTTGCAGGAGTAGTACGTTCAGGATCCAAACCGTAGTAACGGCTTTGGAATCCGCCATAGAATTTGTATGCCAAAGAGAAGCATACAATAGTGATTACGAATAAGGTTAATAACACATTATTCCCTTCCTTCAAATATTTTCATTCTTATTGAGCAATGCACGTTGTTCAACAAGATAAATCAAATCCTCAAAACGTTTAACCTTTTCTCCTCCTTTATAATGTAAAATTTCAAGCCAACCTTTAATGCCCCACCAGTAAGACTTAATCACCACATCAGAAAACTCACTATCCAGTAAAAGAAAACGATGCTTCATTACATCTTCCTTAGATTGCCAGTTTTCTTTCAGCCAGTTTTCAGAAGCCCTACCGCTGTGCTTTAAGATTATAAAATCATCTGCACTATAACGGCCGATTTCCCCTGCTAAGCAGTCTTTGACGAAATCAGTATGGCGATGCCAACCTTCCATCCCACCGCCTTGCCACGGAACAAAGCCGTAATCTTGCAGTAAATTTTCCCACTTATTCAAAGTAGCCTCCAATTATAAATGCTCTTCTCGCCAATCGCCAAGCAGAGCCGTAAAATTGTCCCACAGTTCCGGCAAACTTGCCAACGCAGCTTCCGCCTTAGCACGTTCCCAACCGCAGAACATTGCGCCTTCATATTGCAAGGCAGCATCTTCAGGATACTGCTGCATGATTTCGCCAATGAGCATATCATTGACATAATCATCGTGCAGTAAGCCAAGCATATCCTGCAAAGATTTAAGACTACGAAGCAAGCTATTAGGTAAGTAAATTTCAGGCACGCCTTGCAATCCGTAACGGAAGCGTTTCACCTTCAATCTAAGCTTATGCAGTTGCTCCATATCACTAAATTCAGGATATTTTTCCTTTAATGTCATCAGCTTATCACACCACAAACCAAGTCGCAAGCGGATAAATGCTTTTAAACGCAATTCCCTATAATTTTCTGGAATTATTGCATTTTGCATTAAAAGAAGCATCTCTGCAAGCTGTAAAGTTACTCCATTAAGCTTACTGCTGCTCAAAATTTTCTTGGAAGCTTTCACGCGACATTCCTGCAAAATTTCTTCCAAACGAGATACTTCTTCAGTAGAATCTTCTCCTTTTTGAGCATGCCTAATCTTCATGCAAGTCAGAAGTGCCACGTCATACTCACGAGCAGCACCAAGAACAGTAGTCCAACGCTTTACAAGCTGTTTATATTGCTCAAAGGAAGCTGCAGGCAAAAGCTCTTTAAAGAAAGTTAAACTGGAACGTAAACGGCGTAGCTTCACACGCAATTGACGCACAAGATTACGCTCGTTAGTGCAGGTTAAGAGTTCGCCCCAAGCTTTGCTGGCAGCTAAAATATGCCAGGGCAGATGACAGTACAGAGCAGTAGTTACTTCATCTTCATCATAAAACTCCATATCTTGAATACTGGAGCGACCACGTAACTGCTTAGCACGCAAGAGCAAATCAGCTTCTTCCAAGACAAATTTAATCTTGCCAGAAAGAAGCCTTTGTAAAAGCTTGCGCACTTCTTCCACAGCTTCACTTTCGTATTGAATCACAACTTCGTTCAAGGGTTGCAAGTTATCATTAATAACCATTACCCCGGTAATACAAGTTACCTTATAGCCTACAGGATTCACCGGCACAAACTTTGTACGCTTATACTTTAGCAGATTGTCATCGGAAAGAAATTTTTCCTTTATTTTGTTTTTCACCGTTGACGGTGGCAAAAGCTTTTGCACCATCGTCAGTAACTGTCCTTTGTTTTTCAAACAAAGTCCGTGCAAGCAAATTTTATGTTTCATTAAGTCCTCTATAAATTTAGCCTTTTACTTGGGCAGGCATGGGTTTGCCTTCCAAAGCAGCCAAGATATTATCAACAGTCAAAAGTGCCATTGCATCCCTAGTTTCAGTAGTAGCGGAAGCAATGTGGGGAGTAACGGTTACATTGGGCAAAGTCAAAAGCTTGTGCTCACCCGGCAAAGGTTCAGGATCAGTTACGTCCATTGCAGCGTGAGCAAGCTTGCCACTTACGAGAGCATTATACATAGCTTCAGTATTAACAACCGCACCACGAGAAATATTAATCAAACGAGCGCCATCCTTCATTTTTGCAAAGGCAGCTTCGTCAAACAAGCCTTTAGTAGACGGGTTCAAAGTTACTGCGATAACGATAAAATCTGCTTTAGCCAACAGTTCATCAAAAGTAACGTAGGTTGCACCCAAAGCTTCATCATCAGCACGACGATTACGATTATGATAAATAATATTCATTTTGCTAGCTTGAGCACGTTTAGCAATAGCGCTACCAATATCGCCCATACCAACTACGCCCAAGGTTTTATTTGCCAAGTCAGTAGTCAAGCCAAAAGGTTTATTTTGTCCCCAAGCACCACTTTTTACGTGAGCGCAAGCTTTTACAATTTGGCGAGCGCTGTCCAGAATCAAAGCATAAGTCAAATCTGCCACAGCATCTACCAGTACGCCGGGAGTGTTGCCAACAAGAACATTATGTGCATTGCAGGCAGCGATATCGATATTGTCGTAGCCAACAGCAGCTTGACCAATAACTTTCAAATTAGGAGCTTTAGCCAAAAGCTCTTCATTTACTTTAATGTTACCAGTGGAGAAGATTGCGTCTGCTTTTGCCAACCATTCATCAAACTGTTCAGCAGGAACCTTGCCACCTTTTTGCCAACCAAGCAGGTTAACGGTTTCATTTAATTTTTCGTAAGCAACGTCACGCATTTTACCACTAGCGATTACAGTAAAGTTTTTCATATTTATCACTCCTTATACAAATATCTGCTTTACTAAAAGAACAGCGAGCGCAATGCCCGCACACATTTTGCCAATCAAAGCAAGAAATCTCATCTTAGCAGTTTCCATCGCCAAGCGCCACGCGTCTTCACGCATACCACTTCGCAAATATTCATAGGCAAAGGCCGCCAAGAAAGCACCTATCAAACCGCCAATAAAAGAACCTAAAATCGGCAAAATCCCCGTACCGATTAAAGTTCCAAAAAATCCGCCAATGCCTATCATCAGCACGGCAAACCAAGAAACTTTGTATCTTTTAATCCCAAACAGTGACACGCAAAATTCCCAGCATTCGCCTAATACGTAGATTAGTACCATGGCTGACAATAAACGCATGTCAAAATATTTAGCTTCATCATAAAAAGCAAACCCCAAGCTGGTCAACATCATCAAACTGTTACCAGGCAAATCAAAGATAGTTAGCAGTGGTCCAAGTACAACAATGATACCAGCTACCAGCCATTCCATAAATATAAGCATAAGCTACCTCCTAGGGTTTTTTATTAGAATATTATATCACAGAAAACCTTTCCTCCAATTAAATAAATTGAAATATATGTAAACTCATTGTTTTTATCATACCAAGATGATAGAATACAAACAGATAATAGGAAACTGGAGGATTTTATGGAAGAAATTTTATTGTTATTAAAACCTTGGTATAATGCCATCGCAGTACTGCTTGGTTTTACCATTATACGTTATCTCTACAAAGGGGTTATTTTGAAAATCATTCGTAAGGCGGCAGAACTTAGTCCATTCTCTTACGATGAAGATATTTTAGATGCCTTCGAGCATCCCATCAACGTAATGCTCTTTGTAGCAGGTATCTATTACGCAATCGACTTCGCACCTTTCGCCACAGAGCATTGGGCAACAACTTTGGATAAAGTATTGCGTAGCGCCTTGGTATTGTGCTTCTTCTGGGGTTGCTACAATATGAGTGACACCACCCACGGTGTACTGATGAAAATTTTGGATAAAGCTAACATTCGCTCCGAAGAAGCTGTGTCCAACATTTTCTCCACCATTTTGCGTATCTTGATTGTGGTACTTTGCTTCGTAACCGTTGCTAAAGAATGGAACTACGACATCAGCGGCTTTGTTGCTTCCTTGGGGATCGGTTCCTTGGCAGTAGCATTTGCAGCTAAGGATGCACTGGCAAACGTTTTCGGCAGCTTAATCATCATTTTGGACAAACCCTTCCAAATTGGCGAATGGGTTTTGGCAAACGGTACTGAAGGCATTGTAGAAAAAGTTACCTTCCGCAGCACTTGCTTGCGTACTTTCCTCAACGAGCTGGTTTACATTCCCAACTCCCTTTTGAGCAACACTCCCATCGTAAACTACAGCCGTCGCGAAAAACGTCGCATTAGTTTTGTCTTAGGTCTTACCTATAGTACTACCCACGATCAAATGGTAACTACCATCGAAAAAATTAAAACTTATCTGCAAGCACAAGAAGATTTACACACCGATGACATTCGCGTACACTTCTCCGAATACGCAGATAGCAGTTTAAATATCGCTATCACCTGCTACGCAAAAACCACCGATGGCATTACCTACTTAGACATCGTACAACGCATCAACTTAGCTTTGATGAAAATTATGGAAGAAGTTGGCGTAAGCTGCGCATTCCCCAGCACCAGCGTTTACTTCGAAACTCCCATTAAAAATGAACTTATTAACACTAAAGATTTGGCAGAATCTATTGATAAGAAAGGATGATAATTATGGCATTAGAAATTAACAAAAGCGATTTTCAAGCAGAAGTTTTGGAAGCAAAAGAAACTGTTTTGGTAGATTTCTGGGCTCCTTGGTGCGGACCGTGCCGCATGCAAGCACCTGTCCTGGAAAAATTTGCAGAAGAAAACCCTGCAGTAAAAGTTGTAAAAGTAAATGTGGATGATAACCAAGAACTGGCAATGGAATACAAAATCTCCAGTATTCCCTCCTTAATCGTTTTCAAAAACGGTGAAGCAGTAAACTGCGCAGTAGGCTTGCAATCCAAAAGCGCATTGGTAGACTTGGTTAAATAAAAATAAAAACATCTTACAAACAAGAAGGCTCTCAGTTTAAAACTGAGAGCCTTTTAATTTTGCCATATTACCAGCCTTTACCGAAACCGCAGTTAGGGAAAGTACAAACTTGGCAGTTTAAGCACAAACCACCTTCACCCAAGCTCGCCAATTCTTGCACAGAAACTTTGTCATCTGCCATCACGCGGGACAGAACTAAATCAAAGATTGTACGCTTCGCATACATAACGCAACCGGGCAAACCCATAATAGTTGCCTTGCCATGATATGCCAAAAGGAACATTGCGCCGGGCAATACAGGTGCGCCGTAAGAAACAATTTCTGCGCCAGTATTTTTTATAGCGAGAGGAGTACGGTCATCAGGGTCAACACTCATACCACCAGTGCAAAGCACTACCTCCGCACCAAGTGCGATTGCTTCCAAAACAGCAGCAGTAATTTTTTCGTGGTCATCGCCTAAAACTACTTTGCTAATAACTTCTGCATCGTATTCTGCTACCTTAGCTTCGATAACAGGAGTAAAGGTATCTTCAATTCTACCATAGAAAACTTCATTACCAGTTGCAACGATAGCAACCTTTTTCTTTTTAAAAGGAAGCAAACGCAAAATAGGTTCTTCGCCACAATGAGCTTGTACCGCTTTCATTTTTTCTTTTTCTATCACAAGAGGAATGATGCGTGTGCCCGCCAGCTTGTCCCCTTTTTTAACAGGAGTATTACCGTGACGAGTAGCAATCATCATTTGCCCAAAGCTATTAACAAAACGCAGCTTCTCGCCGTCAATTTTAAGCAAGCCGGCATATTCAGCACTTAAATCAATTTTGCCCTCTTTAACTTCCGATTCCAGCATACCTTCATTTTTACAAAGGTCACATAAAATGCGGGCAGCATCATTTTCGTGAAGCATATTCTCATCAGCTTCCCACACGTAAAGATTATCCTTACCAATGGAAAGTAAAACGGGAATATCCTTTGGTCGTACCACATGACCTTTTCTAAAAACTGCATCCTTAGTTACGCCCTTAATGATTTGGGTTAAATCATGGCACAGTACGCAACCAACAGCGTCCTCTGTTCTAATCAACTTCATAATTTTTACCTCTTTATAGTTGTGAAGCCATACTCTTCAAAGATTTTCTGAGCTTCGTCACTTAACAAAAAGTCAGCAAATAATTTGCTCTCTTTTGTAGTTTTTAAAACGCCTAAACAATAGATTGCAGGCTTAGTCATCGTACCTTGGGGTGCTTCTGCCACGACCTGCACTTTGCCATTAGCCAAGGCGTCCGTAGCATAAACAATACCTGCATCTGCACTACCTTCCGCCACCCAATGCAACACTTGGGTTACGCCGGTAGCAAAGCTGGCACGTTTGCTAATTTCATCCCACAAATTCAGTTTCGTCAAAATTTCTTTGGCATACTGCCCTGCCGGAACACTTTTAGGATCACCCAAAGCAGGTTGCTTACAATTAGTAAGCTCCTCAAAACTGCCAAGCTTATTAGCAGAATCCTTAGGAACAATCAGAACAACCTTGTTCTCCAAAAGTTCAAGTACATTCTCTTTTTTGACGGTGCCTTTCTTTTCCAACGCCTGCATTTGTTTTGGCGAAGCAGAAATAAAAATTTCAGCAGGCAAGCCTTGCTCTATTTGTAATTGCAAATTACCGGAACCTGAATAAGTTCCTTCTATTTTTATTTTGGGATAACGCTCTTTAAACAAAGGTATGAGTCTTTGAGTAAAGATTTTTTCTAAACTGGCAGCTGCTGCAATAGTTAAAGGCTTCTCTTCTTGTTTGCCACAACCTGCCAAAATTAACAAAGAGCAAAGCAAAACCAGTAAAACTTTTACGTTTTTAAATTTCACTTGCCTTTGCCACCTGCCCTTGTTTTATTACATAAGCTGAGTTACACAGCTTCTTAATTTCACTCTTATTATGACTTACCAGCAAAGCAACTCCGCCAAACTCAGCCAAAGTAGCCTGTAATTCTTGCTGTAAATCTTCTTTTAAATCTTCATCCAAAGCAGAGAAAGGTTCATCCAAAAGGATAACCTCAGGTTCTGCCGCCAAAAGTCGAGCCAAGGCAACCCTTTGCTTTTGACCACCGCTTAACTGGCGAGGATAAGATTTCTCTAAACCTTGTAGTTTAAACTTTTCTATCAACGCTTGTGCTCTTGCACTTGCTTCTTCATCATTCAAACCTTTAGCTTGTAAACCGCACAAAATATTTTCCAGAACATTCATATTAGGAAAAAGTGCATAGCTTTGAAACAAATAACCTACATTTCTTTTTTGCGGAGGTAAATTTATCTTAGCTTCGCTATCAAAAAGCACCTTGCCATCTAAAACAATCTTGCCCCTATCAGGCAGTTCAATTCCGGCAATGCATTTTAAGGTCATACTTTTACCGCTACCGCTTGCTCCCATTAAGCCTGCCACGCCTGCTTCTAAATTAAACTCTACTTGCAGGTCAAACTGGTTGAGCCTGTTAGCAATATTAACATAAAGTCCCATACTTTAGTTTCCCTGCCTTTTCTTGCACAGATACAGATACCAGTTCAAGCCAACAACCATTACCAAACAAATTGCTACTACGATGGCAACATAGTAAGCAGCTTCACCCATTTCTCCGGAAACAACACTGGAATATACTGCCAACGGCAAAGTGCGTGTTTTGCCGGCAATATTACCTGCAATCATGGCAGTTGCGCCAAATTCGCCTAAACCTCTAGCGAAAGCCAAAACACCACCGGAAATTATTCCCGGAAGTGCATTAGGAAGCAGAACTTTACGGAAAATGCTCCATTCGCTCATGCCCAAGGTTCTACCTGCTTGCAAAAGTTCCACATCCACTTGCTCAAAAGCACCGCGAGCAGAACGATACATTAGCGGAAAGGAAATCACCGCCGCCGCTAAAACCGTAGCCACCCAAGAGAAAGCAATTTGCACGCCAAGCTGTTGGCTAAAGAATTGACCTACTGCTCGATTATTGCCAAAAACATACAGCAAAAAGAAACCTGTAACCGTAGGCGGTAAAACTAAGGGCAGGGATAAAATGCCATCCACAAAAATCTTGCTTACTTCATTTTTCCTGCGCACCACCCACCAAGCCGCAAGTATGCCTAAGAAAAAGACAATTAAAATCGTAACAACAGCTGTTTTTAAGGAAATCCAAATAGGAGAAAAATCAATCATTATCTACCACACTCATTTGCAGAGCCTTTTAAAATTCTCAGACCGTGTTCTAATTCCGACAGCACAATCTCTAAACTTTCTTCTACAGCTTTAACGCTACCGGGCAAATTAACAATCAAAGTATTATTGCGCAAAACAGAAGCGCCCCTGCCTAACATGGCACGTTTAGTAATTGCCATGGAGCCTGCACGTATAGCTTCGGCAATACCGGGAACATTACGAGTTGCCACCGCCAAAGTTGCTTCGGGAGTGCAGTCGCGCACGCTCATCCCCGTTCCGCCAGTTGTAATAATTAAATCAACTTGTCTACTATCGGCTAAGCGAATCAACTCCCGTTCAATTTTCTTTTGTGCATCGGGAAGCAAAAGTGTTTCTACAATTTCGTAGCCTGCGGCTTTCAGCATTGTTACTGCTTTCGGACCACTTTCATCAACTCGTTCACCGGCAAAGCCTTTATCACTTAAAGTCATTACCGCTGCACGCAAAGGAGCATCTGCTTTCGGAAGCTCTGCTACCATTACGTCACCGGTCTTCATTACGCCACCATTTTTTACGATGGCAAAGACACCTTCGCGAGGCATAATGCAATCTCCTACACGATGGAAGATATTGCAATGGCTATGACACTCTTTACCAATTTGCGTCATTTCCAAAACAACTTCACCGCATTTTAAAATTGTACCTACGGGCAGATTTTTAAAATCCAATCCGCTAACAAGCACATTTTCGCCAAAGGCACCATCATCTACATTGCCACCTTTAGCGTTAAATTCTTCTACCTTATTGTAAGAAAGCAAACTAACTTGGCGGTGCCATTTACCTGCATGAGCATCGCCTTCGATTCCGTAATCCTTTATGAAATTAGCTTCTTCAATGGCGTGTTTTTCAGTACCGCGCGCAGTACTAATGCAAATAGCTTTAACAACACCTTCTAATTGCATTACCAAGTAAATTCACCACTCTTCCCACCGCTTTTAGCAAGCAGGTGTACATCAGTTATAACCATCTTTTTATCAATGGCTTTACACATATCGTATATGGTCAACAAAGCAATTTGCACACCGGTCAATGCTTCCATTTCCACACCTGTTTTACCATCAGTTTTGACGGTGCAGCTTGCTTCAATATATTTTTCTTCTTCGTTAATAGTAAAGTCAACAGTACATTTAGTGAGCATTAACAAATGACAAAGGGGTATCAGCTCACTGGTACGCTTTGCCGCCATAATTCCGGCAACACGGGCAACAGCCAGCACATCACCTTTTTTATTAGTGTTTTCTTTAATACTCGCCAAAATTTCTTGACCAACTATAATTTTTCCGCAGGCAGTTGCAGTTCTATGGGTAACTTCCTTTTCAGAAACATCAACCATAATTGCATTGCCGTTTTTATCTAAATGAGTAAGTTCCATTTTAACCTCCAATAGCGCTCATTGGAAAATTAGCAGGACTAATTTCAAAAGCATGACCTTGTGGTTTAGCGTAAATTGCATGGCGCAAAGCTTCTAAAATTTCTTCATCAGAAGCATCACTACGCAGCAAAGCCTTCAAATCAAAGGTTTCGTTAGCATACAAGCAAGGCTTCAGCAAACCGGTTGCAGTTAAGCGAATTCTATTACAGCTATGACAGAATTTATTATGCAAGGGCTCGATAAAACCTATTGCCCCAGCATAACCTTCTGCCCTGTAATACACAGCAGGGCCATTACCAAGTAATGCCTTTTCTTCCAACAGCTTTATGCCTGCTTCCCCAAACATTTCGCGAATTGCTTCACCACTTAACCCTTGCAACTCACTATTGCAGCTTAAAGGCATCAGCTCAATAAAACGCAAAGGAATATTTCGTTCTTTAACAAGTTCAAGCATTGCCAGTAAATCAACTAGTTGCATATTGCTTAAAGGCACACAGTTAATTTTCACAGGTAAGCCCAAAGTATAGGCTTCATCAAGAGCAGCAAGCACTTCGTCAAGGCAATCGCTACCTGTGATTTCAGCGTAAGTTTTAGGATTACAACTATCCAAACTAATATTAATCCCATCAATGCCAATGGTCTTTAACCGTGGAAGCTGCTCTCTTAACATTGTGCCATTAGTAGTTAAAGTAACTTGTTCGACGCCTTCAAGCGCTTTAAGCCTTTGCAAAAAATCTACGCTATCCTTGCGTAAAAGTGGTTCACCACCGGTAAGCTTAAAGCGTTTTATACCAAGCTTCACCAACTCCTGACACAAGCACAGGATTTCTTCGTAGGTCAAAATATCTGCATGAGCAAGCTTGCTACTAAAATCAGGTCGGCAATACTTACATTTAAGATTGCAACGATCAGTTAAGGAAATACGTATGTAGTTAATTTCTCTATTATACTGATCACGCATAATTTTACCTCACAATTTTAGTAACAGCCTCATAAAAATAAATGTGGATTGCTCCACATTTATTTTCATATTTTAGCCCATAATAATTTTTTCAGGAGTAATCGGCAATTCGTAGAAACGTTTACCGGTAGCATTATAAATAGCGTCTGCAATAGCAGGAGCAGGAGTATTGATTACAACTTCGCCAATGGATTTAGCACCAAAGGGGCCAGTACCTTCGTAGCTAGCTTCAAATTCTACATTGATGTGACCAATATCCCAACGGGTAGGAATCTTGTATTGCATCAAGGAGTTTTCTGCCAGCTTACCGTATTTGTTGTAAGTAACGTTTTCGGTCAAGGCCATACCGATACCTTGCAAAATACCGCCTTCTGCTTGAACACGAGCCAAGTTAGGATTAATGGGAGTACCGCAGTCAACTACGGAGTTAAATTCAATAACGCGTACTTCGCCAGTCAATTTATCAAGCTCAATTTCAGCCACACCAACCATAAAGGGCGGCGGGGAAACAGGAGTAGATTTAGTAACAGTTTCTTCCAAAGCAATGGAGTTATTGCACATGGAAGCAGTACTGATATCAAACAAGGATACTGCATTTTTACCATCAGCAACAGCTTCGTTACGTTTAACTTCTTTACCGTCAAAGGTAACGTCAGTTGCTTCACAGCCTAAAATTTGCGCACCTAAAGCACAAATCTTTTCACGCAGTTTCATTGCACATTCTGCGGTAGCTTGACCAGTCAAATAAGTTGTACTGGAAGCATAGGACCCGGAATCATAGGGAGAGACGTCAGTATCAGCACTATAAACAGCAATTTGTTCAACATCACATTCCAAAACTTCTGCTGCGATTTGCGCCATGATGGTATCGCTACCGGTGCCGATATCAGCAGATGCCAACATAATGTTGTAAATGCCTTCATCGCCCAATTTAATGGTAGCACTACCTACGTCGCAGAAGGGAATTGCAGAACCTTGCATTGCCATGCCAAGGCCAAGGGCTCTAACTTTGCCATTGCCCATATCACGAACAGGATATTTTTCATCCCATTTGCTCATTTCTTTAACACGTGCCAAGCAACGGTCAAGAGTACAGCTGGTGTTCCAGCTATTATAATAAGCAGGCATCATTTTGCCTTCACTGGTAATATTCATCATACGCAATGCCAAGGGGTCCATTTTCAGCATTGCTGCCAATTCATTAACGGCAGATTCTACTGCAAAAATGCCTTGGGTTGCGCCATAACCACGGTAAGCGCCTGCACTCATAACATTGGAGTACACAACGTCACTGGTAAAGCGATAACCTTCGGTGTCGTACAAAGGAATGGATTTATGACCGGTCAAGCCAACAGTAGTAGGACCATGTTCGCCATAAGCACCGGTGTTGGACAGAGTATATAAATCAATAGCTCTAATATTGCCGTCATTCATTGCACCAATGCGTACGCGCAATTGCATTTCGTGACGAGGAGAAGAAGCAAGCATACATTCTTCACGGCTGTAAACAATCTTACTAGGTTTCTTCAGTTTCCAAGTTACGAAAGCAGGATACATTTCGCAGACAGCAGTTTGTTTCGCACCAAAACCACCGCCAACACGAGGTTTGGTAACACGAATTTTATGTTTAGGAATACCCAAAGCATTTGCCACAATACGACGTACGTGGAATACAATTTGAGTAGCACTGGTAATATGCAAACGACCATAGGTGTCAATAGTGCAGAAAGCGCGGAAGCTTTCCATCATGGTTTGTTGCACTGCTTTAGTGTGGTAAGTGCGTTCCAACACTACATCACAATCAGCAAAAATAGCATCCACATCACCTTCGCCACATTCTTGATGAGCGCAAAGGTTGCGTTTATTATCTGCACCAACAGGAACAAGACTACGCCAGTTATCTTCCGGATGAATCAAATTAGGATTATCCAAGGATTGACGGAAGTCCAAAATAGGTTCCAACACTTGGTATTTAACTTTAATCAAGGACAAAGCCTTATCTACTGCTTTTTCAGTTTTGCCTACTACAATGGCAACAACGTCACCAACAAAACGTACGTGACGGTCTAAGATTAAGCGGTCATAAGGACTGGGCTCAGGATAGGTTTGACCTGCGCAGGTAAAGCGATTACCATTTTGGTCAATATCTTCCCAAGTATAGATTGCTTCAATATCAGGTACTTTCAGTGCAATAGCAGTATTAACGCTTTCCACAATGGCATTAGCATGGGGAGAGCGCAACAATTTAACAATCAAACAATCTTTAGGAGCAAGGTCATCAGTATAAACAGGTTGACCAGTTACCAATTGCATAGCATCTTTTTTGCGTAAGGATTGATTTACATATTTCATAATGTTTGCTCCTTATCACTTATTTTTCTTCCAGGCAAGGAAGCTTAAAATACCGCGCAATTGACCTTCGTAACCGGAACAACGGCACAAATTGCCTGCTAAGTATTCTTTAATTTCTTCTTCACTAGGCTCAGGATTTTCTCTGAACAAAGCTAAAGCATTCATAATAAAACCAGGATTACAGAAACCACATTGTTCTGCACCTTGGTCTGCAATGAAAGCACCAAATTCAGCAGCTTCTTCTTGCAAACCTTCAAGAGTAGTAATAGCGTGACCATCAGCACGAGCAGCCAAGATGGAGCAAGAAAGTACCGGTTTGTCATCCATAAACACAGTGCACAAACCGCAGTTAGAAGTTTCGCAACCACGTTTCACGCTGTAACAGCCTTCATTACGCACAAAATCTATCAAAAGCAAATCTGCTTCAATTTCTCTGGTAAGCTTTTTACCGTTAAGAGTAATATTAACTAACATTAAGCTTTACCTCCCAATTCCATAATAGTTCTTTCAGCCAACACTTTAACCAAATGGGTACGATATTCCGCACTACCACGGTTAGTATTAGCAGTAGGAATCTTTGCTGCTGCGTATTCAGCAAATGCTTTTGCCTTTTCTGCAGTAATGGGTAAAGTTACGAGATTTTCTTCGTCAGTAACGAGCATTGCTTTGCCCGGTCTTGCACCAATTGCCATACGAATACCTGCTTCAGTTAAAGCAGTTGCACAGGTCAGTACGGGGAAGTCGGTTTTAGCAATGCGTACGCTTTGGTAGCAGAAGCTTGCTTTTTGTTTTTTAATAATCACGCTCACGAGAATATCGCGGTCATATTTCATATTTACAAATTCAGCAAGAGGGATAATGCCACCCTTGTACATTTCCACATAGGTATCCATAGCCAAAAGCACGGTCAATACATCGGAGAAACCAAAACGACCATACACGCTACCGCCTACAGTTGCCAAGTTACGGAACTGTACGCCTACGATATAACGCAGAGCTTCTTTTACAGCACCATTGGTATAAGCATTTAAACCTTGATGTTCTTCCATTTGGCGCAAGCTTGCCATGCAGCCAATACGAATTTCATCTTCTGTTTCTTCTATTTTATCCAAACCTAAAGCGGATAAGTCAATGGCAGTCATGACATTACCTTTGGTCATCTTAACCCAAAGCATACCACCAATAATTTTATTAGTACGTTTTTGATTTAATTCCCAAGCTTCTTCCAAGCTGGAAACCTTCTTAAATTCACGAATGGTAATCATTACAAGCCCTCCCAAAGGGTTTTTACTAATCAATTCATTATAACAAAATATTATTATGCAAGCAATTTTCCCTTGCTGGTTGAGCCTTCCAAGTAATAAAATAATAGCAACTATTGTATGGAGATTTTGTTATGAACACTGCACATAAATTACCCATCGTCTGCATCATTATGGCTTCCGGTTTAGGAAACCGTTTTGGCGAAAATAAACTGCTTTATAAAATTCAAGGCAAACCTTTATTGCAATACATTTTGGAGACTACGGCGGAACTTCCTTTCGCAGAACGGATTGTCGTAACTCGCCACCAAGAAGTTGCTAACTTATGCGATGACTTAAAAATTAAAGCTATTTTTCACGCAGAACCTTATCAAAGCGACACTGTCCGCATTGCTTTGGAAAATCTCGATGAATTTTCAGGCTACCTTTTCTGCACAGGAGACCAACCTTTTTTGAAAGCATCAAGCCTGGAAAAATTATGTGCAAGTTTTTTAGAAGTTCCAAATTTTATCCACCGTACTATTTTTGAAAACACTCCCGGCAATCCAGTAATCTTCCCTGCTAAATTTAAAGAAGATCTTAAAAACTTGCCACAAGATTGCGGAGGTAGCTACTTAACAAAAAAATATCCTGAACAAGTACGTTACATACCCGTTCAGGATTCTTTAGAACTTTATGATATTGATACCAAGGAAGATTTAGAAAAATTATTCCTTCGGCAAAACAACATTTAAAAGGATTGCAACCATAGCTGCAGGCACGATACCGGAACCGCCAAAAATCAATTTAACGAATTGAGGAGCGTGTGCCAATACGCCAGGGTTAGCGCCCATACCGTAACCAACACCAAGAGCCACGGAAACGATAGTCAAACTTCTAGCGTTGAGGGGCTCTTTTGTTATGAGTTGAATACCACTTACTACGATGGAAGAGAACATCATAACAGCAGCACCGCCCAAAACGGATTGGGGCATAATGGAAACGATTGCACCAAGTTTCGGAATAAGACCGCAAAGTACGAGGAAGATTGCACCGGTAGCCAAAGCAAAACGGTTTACAACCTTAGTCATTGCAACAAGACCTACGTTTTGGCTGAAGGAAGTGTTAGGCAATACACCAAGAACAGCAGCGAAAGAAGAACCAATACCGTCACAGATGATGCCGCCGGAAAGTTCTTTATCAGTAGCTTCACGACCGAAACCACTTTCCATAACGCCAGAGATATCGCCAACGGTTTCAACAGCAGTTACGATAAACATAATTGCTACGGGAATAATAGCACGCATATCAAATACGATGTCTACAGGGAAAAGTTCGGGGATATCAAACCAAGCAGCTTGAGAAACTTTATCCCAGTTAATTACCCAAGACTTAGTATATTCCACACCTTTAGCAGTTACTGCAGTGGTGGGAAGTACAAAACTCATAAAAATAGAAGCAATGTAACCAGCAATGATACCCATCAAAATGGAAGAATAGCTGGTAATACCTTTAGTACCATGTTTGAAAATCAAAATTACAACAAGTACAAAAAGACCTAAGCCCAAGTTTTCTGCAGAACCGAAGTCTTTAGCTTTAAAACCGCCACCAAAAGAGTTCATACCAACGGAAATCAAAGAAAGACCAATGGAAAGAACTACAGTACCGGTTACAACTGCAGGGAAGAATCTACGCAGAGGTTTCAAGAAAACACCTAACACACCTTCAAAAAGACCACCAACAATGGACGCACCCATCATTGCACCGTAAGCAAGAACACCACTACCCAAAGTAGCAGCTACACCATTGAATACGCCAATGAAGCCGGAGCTGGTACCCATAATGATGGGAACCTTACCACCGCAAGGACCAATGGAGTACAATTGCACCAAGGTAACAAGACCTGCAACAATCATTGCATTTTGCAACAAGCTGATGCGCAAGTCAGCAAATTCTGCACCGGCAATACCACAAGCACCGCAAATGATAAGCAGCGGAGTCAAGTTGCCTACAAACATCGCCAAAACATGTTGTAAGCCAAGGGGAATTGCTCTAGACAGGGGCATAGAAGCCTCAAAGTCGTAGGCAGGATCTAAATTCTTATTTTCCTTATCCATCAAAACACCTCATAAAAAATTATGTAACTATTCTACAAAACAACCGAGCAATTGTAAACCTTTTAATTGCTTACTTTGCCATAACGAGCAGCACGCACTTGAATAAACTGTGCGGCAATGCTAATGGCGATTTCCGCAGGAGTTTCACTACCAATTTCTAAACCAATGGGAGTAATAATTCTATCTAATTGTTCGTCGCCAAAGCCTTCACTACGTAATATTTCCCGTGTTAGCTTCGCCTTGCGTCTACTTCCTACTACGCCAATATAATGAGCGGGAGTTTTTAATACGAAGCGTTCCACATCTGCGTCGTGCAAATGACCGCGAGTCATTACAGCCACATAGTCATTTTCAGTAAGCTGTACGGCCTTAGCTAACTCTTTAAAATCTACGCACAAGACTTCTTTCGCACCAGTAAACAGTTCCGGTTTAGAGAACTCTTCCCTGTCATCTAAAACTACGCATCTAAAGCCAAGATGACTTAAAACGGGGACAACCTCTTGTGCCAAATGACCACCGCCAAAAATATAAACCTTTCCATCAAAATTAAAACGCTCTGCGTAACATTGAGTACCGTCAATCTCTATCAAACCATTACCTTGAATTTCATAAGCCCCTTGCAAAATTTGCAGCTTACCTTCTAAAACAGGAAGCAGTAACCAATATTGCTCCTTGCTTTCCATAATGCCCAAAGCATCTTGAATCAAAGACAAATCATCCGTTGACAAGTACTGGTACAGAATAGTGCAAGTGCCACCGCAAATCATCCCCAGCTCTGCACTGCCCTCCATAGTAAGTGTGTACTCGTAGATAAAGTTTTTCTGCTGAGCGATTTGCTTCTGGCCTTGCAGGATTACATTGTACTCCAAGCTTCCGCCACCAATAGTTCCACAAATTCTACCAGCTCCGCCAACCACCATATAAGCACCACTACTGCGAGGAGTAGAGCCTGTGCTAGCAATGATGGTAGCAAGTAAGCAAGGCTTACCCATTTTCAATTGTTCTTCTATGGCAAGAAAAATCTTTTCCATTTTACTTCTCCATATATTGCTTGCAAACCAATTCTAAAACACTGCCTGCAATGCAGCGTGCTTTGTCAGAAATGGTGAAGCAGTTGGCAAGTTCGGATTTGCGGGGGTCAATATCAGCAATCTTGAAGCCTTTAGTAACTACATAACCCTCACGAATCATACCTCTAATAATACCTGTGATTGTTGCTTTCACAGGTATTTTTTCATTTTCAGTAAAGATTTCTGCAATTACCTCACCTTGCTCTACGATGGCACCAATGCCTTGCACGATGTGCATTGTGCCTGCAGCTTCAGCGTGAAGTACGCGTTCAGAAGTGTAACCGCCAATATCACCGGGAATACCGCTGTTAGGAGCAGCTTTACCCTCACGAATAATTCTGCCCAAATTATGACCGCGCTTAGTTTCCACAATAGCATCTACATCTACACCAGCTTCAAAACCGGGGCCAAGAGCAACTGTCAAAGGCGCCATATCTATTTTAGTACCCAAATTCTTTTTGGCAATAATGGCATCCACTACTACATCAGGCTTTAATTCTTCAACGCAAGCACCAACTTCATCTACAAGCACAGGCACATTACCTGCTTGCCAAACGCTATCTGCTTCTTGAACATTGTTAATCAAAATCGCAGTCATGCCTTCGAAAACATTACTGCCCTCATACACAGCTTCGCATACGGAAACTTGTCTACGAATGGCAGCAGGAGCAGCACATTCTAAAACTAAAACTTTAAAGCCTGCACTCCATAAACGATGGATACAGCCAGTAGCTAAATCGCCACCACCGCGAACAATTACCAAAAAATCTTTTTTCATAAGCTCATCTCACATAATTAAATCTATTACTTGTTCCCAAGCCAAATTCATTTGGGAACGTTTTACTTCTATCAAATTATAATCTTCTACTGGAACTCGCCAAGCAACACCGCAACCGGAAGAAATTTCTTGGGGAACAGGTATCAGTCTGCCGGGCAAATTATTTTCTAAGCAGAAGCTTTCCATAGCCATAGCAGCAGTTGTAGTAGCAAAAGTAATAATCTTATAAGCTTTCTTTACTCTCGCCATTACTCTTGCTCCTCTTCTGCAATTTCTTTAATTGCGTTGATTGCCACATCCACTTCTTCCAAAGTATTGAAATAGCCAAAGCTAAAACGTACCATACCTTGTTTTTCCGTACCAAAATGCTGATGCACTAAGGGAGCGCAATGAGCACCTGCTCGCACGCAGATACCGTAATCTTCCCACAAAATGTCGCTGACAAGACCTGCATCCATTTCGCCAATGTTCAGGGACACAATGGCAGTTCGTTCACTGGCTTCTACATCGCCGTACATACGCACTTGGGGTATATCTTTAATGCCAGCTACAAAGTGATGCATTAACTCCATCTCTTTAGCGTGAATATTTTCTACACCAGTTTCCAGCAAAAAACTAACTGCAGCATTCAATCCTGCAAGACCGTGTCCGTTTAAGGTGCCTGCTTCCAAAAGTGTCGGCATCATTTGCGGATGTACCTTATCAAAGCTATGAACACCACTTCCGCCAACTTTTAAGGACGGCAACTTTACATGTTCGCCAACATAAATGCCACCAGTACCTTGAGGACCAAGCAACCCTTTATGTCCCGTAAAGCACAGCACATCAATTCCCATAGCTTGCACATCAATAGGCAATGTACCTGCAGTTTGGGAAGCGTCTACTACCAAAAGCAAGTTATGCCGTTTCGCAATGGCAGAAAGCTTCTGCAAATCATTAACGTTACCGGTAACATTGGAAGCGTGGTTGATGACAATAGCCTTAGTATTATCTTGCACCTTACTTTCTAAAAGAGCGTAGTCAATTCTGCCACAGGCATCCAAAGGCACAAAACTTACCTCTACGCCCGCACTTTCCTGCAAATACAAAGGACGCAGTACGGAATTATGTTCAGCTTCACTGCTAATAACATGGTCACCTGCCTTGAACAAACCCTGAATGGCAATGTTCAATGCTTCCGTTGCGTTACAGGTAAAAGCAATTTGTGCAGAGTTGGCAATATTAAAAAGTTTCGCCAATTTAACCCGCGTATCGTAAACAGTCCTCGCTGCCTGCAAAGTAGGAGCGTGGGCACCACGACCTGCATTACCCAAAGTTAAAAGTGCCTTTTGTACAGCCTCTATGACCTCAACAGGTTTTTGTAGAGTGGTTGCTGCATTATCAAAATAAATCATGGTTTTACAATCAAGCTTGCTTGTAACATTTTTTCTGCAATTACATACATATTAGTTACGCCGCCAACTTGCAATTTATCTGCCAAGCCATAATGGTTCAGGCAAGTACCGCAAGTTAAAATTTCTACGCCTTGTGCTTCCAAGGATTTAATATCTTCCAAAGTGGGAGCGTTTTCACAAGTCAGCTTAGCACCACCGTTGTAGAACAAAATAGTTTTAGGCAATTCATCTTGTTGAGTAAGTGCAAAAACAAAACCTTTCATAAGCAAAGTGCCCAAAGCCTCGTCGCCTTCACCCATTTTGTCAGAAGAAATTACAACAACTTTATTACTTCTTACATCAGGAATGCAGTCAACACATTCTTCTACTGCGTCCTCAGCTACAACTTCGCCAACAGTCAAAATAACTTGGTATTTCTTTTCTTCCAGTTTTTCGCTTTTTACAGCGTAGCCTTTTTGTTGTGCCATCTTAGTCAAATTTTGCACAGCAATTTCATTATCAACCAGTACGCAAACTTCGCCAGCACCATTCAATTCTTGGATTGCCTTCTTAGTTTTAACTACAGGAATCGGGCAAGCATCGCCCAAAGCATTTACATTAATCATAATTTAGCACCTCTATCTTACATAAATTTCGTATTCATCTTTTTCAACAAGCTCGCCTACGATTTGTGCAGGCAAACCTGCAGCTTGCAGTTCTGCTAACAATTCTTCTGCACATTCAGGAGCAGTTGCTACCAAAAGTCCACCGGAAGTTTGCGGATCGAAAAGCACTTCTTCCATAGCGAAAGGTATATTTTCAAATCGCACATGTTCACCAAAATGGTTGCGGTTCTTTTGGGCTGCAGCAGTCAGTAAAAATTCATCTGCATAAGCCAAAGCTTCTTTAATTACAGGAATATTCTTCACTTGAACTATAGCTGAAAGCTTACCATCTACCATTTCGTGGAGATGTCCCAAAAAGCTAAAACCGGTAACATCCGTGCAAGCGTGCACTGGATACTTCCACAAAATTTCTGCAGCGTATTTGTTAAGAGTGGTCATGGAATTTATAGCTTCTTCCATGGCTTCCGCAGAAGCTTCGCCCACTCTATTGGCAGTACAAACAATACCCACGCCTAACTTTTTAGTGAGGATAAGCTTGTCGCCAACTTTACCGGAATTGTTTTGGTAAATTTTTTCAGGATGCACCACGCCGGTTACAGAAAGCCCATATTTAACATCACTATCAGCAATGGAATGACCGCCTGCCAATTGACCCCCTGCTTCAATGACCTTTTCCGCACCGCCACGCATGATTTCCCCTAAAATATTCAAATCCATATCTTCAGGGAAGCATACGATGTTTAAAGCAGTTTTCACTTCGCCACCCATGGCATAAATGTCGCTCAAAGCATTGGTCGCGGCAATCTTGCCAAAGGTGTACGGGTCTTCAACCATCGGCGGAAAGAAGTCCAAAGTTTGTACCAAAGCAACCTCATCAGAGATTTTATATACTGCAGCATCATCCTTGCTGTCATAACCTACTAAAAGGTTTTCATCATAGGGAGCTTTAGGCAAATTGGATAACACGTGGCTTAAAATTCCTGCTCCTAATTTGGCAGTGCAGCCACCGCCCCTACAAAATACAATCTTCTCACTCACTATACGCTTCACCTCTAATCCATAGCTTCTCCACATCAAAGCCTACTTTTTCCAAAAGGCTTCTAATCTTCAAAGCACTCTTTAATCTATATTCATCGTCACATTTATTTAAAACTATAAAATATGCTCGTTGTCCAACATTTTTAAAAGCACCTTGCTCAGAAAGCAAAAGCTTCACTGCATCTTCTTCCGTCAAACAATGTTCGCCAGTAGTATCTAAAACTTCTTGTACTTTTTCCAAACGGAAGCAAACTTCCTTAATTGGTTGGTGCAGTGCATCCAAACCCATTACTGCAATTACAGTATCGCAGTTTTCTAAAAGCACCGGTTCATTTTCAGCAGGAGCTTTGCAAGGTAAACGCTTCGCTCCATCTGCTTCAATGAGCACTAGATCTGCAAGCCTGCAGTAATTTTCCAAAACAGCTTCCGATAATTGGGTAAGCTTGTCAGTACCAGCTTCAACACTCCCAACTACAGCATAGCATCCTGCTTGCCACAAAGCTTCCACTTCAGCAACACTCTCTGCAAAATTACAAGCAGGCTGAAAAATATGGGTAGTGGTACTTACCAAAACTTTTTTTCCTAATTTGGCAAAGTGTTCTGCCAACTGGTACATCACCGTAGTTTTACCACCAGCTCCAACTAAAGAAACAATATGCTTTTTTTCTTGTAAGTATTTAAAAAGGAAATGTTCCACCAGAAACAATCCTCCAGTTATTTTTAATCTACATTTTTTGTAGTCATAATTGCTAAAATTTCCGCATCAGTATCTTTCATACCTTGATTACCAATGCGAGCCATATTCTTAATGCATTGCTCCGCAGTTTCTGCACAAATACCGTCGCTTACTCGAAGCGCTACATTGTTAACTGCGTGAATAGCACTCATAAGTGCCGCAAAAGAACCTGTAGAAACTTTCAAGGCGCAACCAACCTTGCCACCATCACACAGCATACCAGTTACTGTTCCGCACATATTGCGAATAGCGTAAGTAATTTGTTCATCGTTACCACCTAACAGCCAAGTTATACCAGCGGACGCAGCGGTGGAAGAACACATTACGCAGCTACACATGGGAGAAAGTTTTCCAACATAAGCATTGATATAGCGATTCACCAAATGAGCAAAGGCTAAAGCTTGCACAGTTTTGAGCTTACTTGCACCAATAGCTTTAGCAGTTTCGCTGACAGGTAAAATTACAACTAAACCTTTTGTTCCTGCGCCGGAACTACTCATTGTAGGCAGCGGGCAACCATCCAATCTACTTTCTGCAGCAGAAGAAACTTGCAAAACAATCTTATTAGCTAAATCGTTGGCAAGTAAGCCTGCGTTAATTTCCTTACGCAGATTTTGAGCAATGCCCACGCCAACTTCTTGGCTTTCAGAATAAGCGGCAAGACTTTCGTTCATTGCCACACCATCTAACATAAATTCCAGCTCTTCTTCGGTAGCAGTAGCAACCAATTTGCGAATATCAGCAATAGTCATTTCTAGCAAAGCATTTACCAAAACATCATCACCTGCAACAGCTGTAGCTGTTTCTTTTTCTAAAAGCACTTCTCCATTACGAGACAAGTACACAATATTTGTATGAGCGTTTTGAATTACGCAAATTGCTTCTTCATTCTTGGAGCGGAGAATGCATTTTACATACAAGCTTTTGGCAGCGTCATCCACTTTTACGGACACTTTACCTGCTTTAACCAAAGCTTCTGCTTTCGCCAAGATATCATCAATAACATCTGCTAAAAGCTCTAGATTCTTCTCAGGATTTTTCAGGAAAGCTCCAAGAGTAGCAGCCCAATCTAATCCAACCATGGCACAATTGGGAATCCCTGCGGACATACCATTTTTATAAATGCCTGCATTGGTAAAAACTTCTATTGCTTCTATGTTATCATCTATCAACTTTCCTGCACTTGCCGCACATAAAGCAACACATACTGGTTCTGTGCAACCTAAAGCAGGAACAACATCTTTTCTTAAAAGTTCAAGCATTTGCTCTTTATTCATAAAGCACACTCCGTAATCAATCATTATTTAGATTATAAAACATCGTCTTTGCTTATACAACTTTCAAAGCCAATTCGGAGCATTTCTTCCCAATAAAAAAGGGCTGACATGAAGTCAGCCCTCTTAAAAAATCTTATTTTTTGTTGCGATGATTTTTAGCGTCTTGGTCTACAAATTTTTTGGTTACAGGGTCAAATTCCAAACCGTTGTAAACGGTGTTGATTTTAACTTTGCCAGCCAAAACGTCATCTTTCAATTTGGTCAATTTTTTAGCAACTTTTTTCGGAACTTGTTTGGAGATTGCCAAACGAACTACGTCCGGATTTTCCAAACCGATTACGGTTACAGCGTTGTTTTTCAAAGTGCCAGCTTTGTAGTCTTTAGCAGCATTGATGATTGCAACACTGGAGTCAGCAACTGCAGAACCGATGAAGATCGGAGAAACTTCGGTCCAGTCAATTACGTTACCGATTTCTTTAACTTTGCCGTTGGTAGCTTCGATAGCATCGTTTACACCAAAACGACCGCCGTTGAGCATGGTGTAGATTACGTCTACGCCCATGGAGATTTCAGCTTCAGCAGCTTTAGCGTTGATTTCGTTGTTGTCCAAGTTGCCGGTGAATTGAGTATAGAATTCAGCATCTTTGTTAACGCGTTTCAAACCATCATAGAAAGCAGCGCGAGCTTGCACGCCCGGTTTCGGCCAAGCGCCGGAGATGTGACCAACTTTATCAGTTTTGGTCATGTAACCAGCCAAAGCACCTGCCAAGAAAGCGGATTGTTCTTGGTCAACTTTGTAGCTGCTTACGTTAGCGCTTTTTACGCCACCTTGAATTACTACGAATTGGATTTGGGGGAATTCTTTACTAACAGTTGCAACGGGAGCATTGCATTGGCCACCGTGAGCAATAATCAGTTTCGGACCTTCTGCTGCGATTTTACGCAATTCTTCGGTCAAAACTTCTCTGTTAGAAGTAGCAGAAATATCGGATACGCATTTAACATTGGTGGTAACTTCTTTAGCAATGCGGTTGTAACCACGATAGCCAGCTTCCATGAAGCCGTTATCTCTTGCAAAACCAGGAAGCATTACGGAGATTTCCGGAGTTTTTTCCAAGTTACCAGCAGGAGTTTCAACAACTGCTGCACTTGCTGCGCTCATGAACAAGGAGCTAGCAAATACCATAGCGAGAACTTTCTTATTAAACATCATAAAGCACCTTCCTAAAAGATTAGTCCCCACAATTATAGCCGTGCCCCATCACCCTGTCAACGAGCCAAGTAGCAGAACGCTATCATTAAACATTTAATTCAAGAAAACGCAAAAAAGCCTGTGCAAAAAGCACAGGCCTATTTTTTAAAATGGTGATCCCGGCCAGAATCGAACTGGCGACCTACTGCTTAGGAGGCAGTTGCTCTATCCTACTGAGCTACGGAACCGCATATTAAGTTTATCAATTAAAGAGTTTCTGCCAAACCAGCAGGCATGCTCCATTCAACGCGAACCAAGGTATTAACCCACAGACGAGTCATGCAGGTTTTGAAGTTTTCCAAGCTGGAAAGGGGATCCAAGGTTACTTCCACGAAGGTTCTGATATCGCCACCATCGGGAACTTCCAAGGTCAACGGTTTTGCCAAGAAATCTTCTACCAATTTTTTCGCTTCTTCGGAAGCAATGGTTACTTCTGCAGTTTTAGTTTCTTCGTCATAAGTTACGAAGCCATAATTGCAGTTGTAATTCAGGGTAACAGCATATTTTTTCATAATTAACCCTCCTAAACTAACTTTCATTATAACAATTTAGATTAGTTAGGGCAATAAAATATTTACCGACGACTATGCATAGGCTGCAAACGTGCCTGCATAGGAATCTTATCAGCAGTTGCAGCAATTTGCGCCATTTCGTACAAAGTACCTTGGGCGCTCACAACTTCTGCTTTATTGCGCACTCTGCGATACGCACCGTTAGATTGCATCATATGGGCACCAACATTGTCACGCAGGTACAAATCAAGCAAGCCTTTAACGCGAGCAATATGCTCTTCACTTTCTACAGGGAAGAACAGTTCCACGCGGTCATTTAAATTACGAGGCATCCAGTCCGCACTGGAAAGGTACAACTGCTCGTCGCCGCCATTTGCAAACCAGAAGATTCTACTGTGCTCCAACTGACGACCTACAATACTACGCACCGTAATATTTTCACTGATACCTTCGATACCGGTACGCAAACCACAAATACCACGGACGATAAGTTCAATTTGCACGCCTTTAGCTGAAGCTTCGTACAATTTTTGGATAACAGGATAATCTATCAAGCTATTCATTTTAGCTATGATGTGACCACTTTTACCTGCTTCCGCCAACGCAATTTCATTATCAATAAGAGCGTAAATTTTTTCACGCAAACCAAGAGGAGCCATAACAAGCTTGTTCCACACAGGCGGTTCAGAATAACCGGAAAGCAAGTTGAAGAACGCAGAAGCATCACTACCAAATTGGTCATTAGCAGTGAAAAGCCCTAAGTCCGTATAAAGTTTAGCAGTATTATCATTGTAGTTACCAGTGCCAAGATGCAGGTAACGTTTAATACCGTTGGCTTCCTTACGTACTACAAGCACAATCTTGGCGTGAGTTTTAAGCCCCACCAAACCGTAGATTACGTGGCAACCAGCTTGTTCCAAGCGCCTTGCCCAAATAATATTGTTTTCTTCATCAAAGCGAGCTTTCAATTCTACAAGAACAGTTACTTGCTTACCATTTTCTGCCGCTCTCGCCAAAGCTGCTACGATGGGAGAGTTACCGCTCACACGATACAAAGTCTGTTTGATTGCCAAAACCTTGGGATCGTTGGCAGCATCGTTTACCAATTTTACTACAGGGTCAAAACTTTCATAGGGATGGTGCAAAAGAATATCTCTCTTACTGATTGCTTCAAACAAGTTCTCATCCTTAGAAAGTTCCGCAGGTTGTTGGGGTTTAAAGGGTTCGTAAAGCCAAGGCCACATTCCCGGCAAACTGGTAAATTTAAAGAAGCAAGTTGCGTCCAAAGGTGCATTGCTTTCGTAAACTTCCATAGAGCTTACGTCCAAGTTTTCTTCTAAAAACTTTTTAATGCGATTGTTATTAGTTCTGTAAATTTCCAAACGGACAGGAGCACCACGCTTACGTTTGCGCAGAGACTTTTCTACCTCTTTCAGCAAATCGTCAATATCGTCTTCATCCACGTCCAAATCAGAGTCACGAGTTACCCTAAAGGGAACCATATCTAAAATTTGGCAGCCATTGAACAAGTCAGCGCAATGGCTGGCGATAATATCTTCCAAGAATACGAAGGTACGCTTTGTTTCGCAGGGAACTTCTGTAATACGGTCAAGCACGGAAGGAACTTGCACCAAGCCCATGCTGTGCTCACCTTCGTTATTAATAAGCTCCACTGCCAAATTTAAAGTTCTATTGGCCAAGAAGGGGAAAGGTCTAGAAGCATCCACCGCCATGGGAGTTAAAACAGGATAAACTATTTCGCGGTAATATTCTTCCAACCAATCCTTGCCCAAATCAGTTAAGTTCGCAACACGCTTAAAGTGCAAACCAACACCGTTCATTTCTTTAATAAGTGCCAGTAAATATTTACTTTGAGTTTTTACTTGTTCGTGAGCAGCTTCGGAGATTGCTTCAAGCTGTTCTTTAGTAGTCATACCGGAAGCATCTCGTACATTCACGCCATTATCCAGTTTATCCCACAAGCCTGCCACACGCACCATAAAGAACTCGTCCAAATTAGACGCAGTAATGGCGATAAACTTTAAGCGTTCCAAAAGAGGTGTGTCTTTTACAGAAGCCTCTTTCAAAACACGCAGGTTAAACTTTAGCCAGCTTAACTCACGGTTATAAAAATATTCAGGTTTGGTTAAATCTAAAGCTTTCATTAATCATTCACCCGTTCTAAAACTGCTTCCAAGCCGTAGACTTCTTCAAAGAAGTTGGCTTTAGAAGTAAAGGTCCATTCTTCCAGCGCCAAATCTTTTTTGCTGGTAGCTTGGACATACATAATTTTATCTTTAATACTTACGCTGCATTGTCTAATTTTTTGCAGATAGCTTCTATCGAGAGCATCTGCCAAACGGATAATCGCTGCCAACTTCGCCACAACTGCTACCATATCTTTTTCAATGACTGGTGCGTTGGCATTGCCAGCTTCAAAAAGTTTATTAGCGTGATAGTACGCCGCCAAAGCGATAATCTTTTTATCCCTATCGCTAAAGCCGATAATATCCGTTGCCATAATAATTTGATAACTATAAATAGAATGGCTACGCATGCAAATATACTTTCCTAAATCGTGCAAGATTGCAGCGCCACGCAGCAGCAAGCGTTCACGCTCACCCATACCATAATGCTTCGCCAGCTTATCGAACATCAAAAGAGAAAGTCGTTCCACTTGGTTGACGTGTTGTCTATCGTAAAGGTAACGTTTACCAATGCAATGGAACAAGCCAATCAGTTCACGTTCCCAATATTTGCACATTACTTCGCTGGTTTTAGTACCAATGTGCAAAAGCTGCATACCATCAATAAAACGGTCAGCAGTTACGATAATTTCTTTAGCGGGGACTAAATCCAAAAGTTGTTCATACAAAAGTACGGTAGGCAGGACTAGTTCCGCCACGCTTTCGGGAATATTAAAAACTTTGATAAGTTGGGGCAGATTCAGCTTACGCATCTTGCTAAAGAATTTTTGGAAATCCTCCGCCGCAATACGATGTACCTTTTGCGTGGTATCTAAACCCAACATTTTCAAAATAAGTTCTGTTTCTGTACCACTGAGCACTAAATAACGCACGTGTTCTTGTTGCAGTTCAAGGCGTACTGAACCGATAGTGCTGGAAAGGAATTCCGTCAACGCTCTATTAAAATGCAAGCTTTCACGTTTATTACGCTCGAAGCTTTCTTTGATGCGAATAATACCAATGTGGAAGTTTTGTTGATACTTAATTTCTTCATCTTGTACGAAGGTAATACCCAAACCGCCGGAAGAAATATCCATCATCAGCATACCTTCACGGTCGCTATTAATCTTGCTTTCTTTCAAAGTATTGCGGATGGCAACGTACTTGGTATAAATTTCGCGAGGCATATCTACAACATCAACTATTAAACCTGTTTTGCTATAGATTTGGTCAAGCAAAAAGATTTGATTGCGAGCTTCGCGAACAGCAGTAGTTGCCTGCATCTTATATTCTTCTACACCGTATTCTTCCATCAAAACTTTGAAGCCTTGCAAGATTTCACAAATCTCGTTCACGAGACTAAAGGGAATAATCTTGTTTTTAAAGGTTTCTTCACCAAGTCGCACACGTTTGGAACAACATTCAACAACTTTATATTTATCAATACCGCTATATTCGGTTATCTGCATACTAATAAGCTCTGAGCCTAAATGAATGGCTGCAAAGGTTGTGTAAGATTTACGCTTCATGGCATAATCCTCCTCATTTCTTACCGTATAATTTTCTCTATCGTCAAACAAATTCCTGCGACTTTACAGACATTTAACAAGTATACTTTGCTTTATCAAAAACAGCTTACATAAATTACTTAATAAATTTTCAAAACGTGCAGGAATATTGCAAAGTACGGGAAATATATACAGTAACTATACTCTTGCGAGGTAACCACTATGCAAAGAATAGCAATCATCGACATAGGCTCCAACTCTGCACGCCTTGTCATTAGTCATATTTATAAAAATGGTGCTTACAACATGGTTTATAACCAAAAGGAAGCTTTGCGTCTGAGCCAAAAGGTTGACAGAAAAAATATGCTGACCGAAGCCGCATTTGCTTCCACCCTTGAAACCATGAAAAGCTTTGCTTATATGTGTAAAATTTACCGTGTAGACAAAACCATTGCTGTTGCCACTGCTGCAATTCGCAATGCCTACAATGGTGTAGATTTAGTTTCCAGAGTTATGGAAGAAACAGGCATTCAACTGCACATTATTTCCGGTAATACGGAAGCGTACATCAGCTACCTTGGCGTAATCAACACCTTAGATGTGAAAAACGGTATCATCTTCGACCTTGGCGGTGGTAGTACAGAACTTATTCTTTTCCAAGACCGTCAAATTGTAGAATCCGTTTCCCTACCTTTGGGCGCAGTAAACACTACTGGTATGTTCAACACTCGCAACGAAATGCCTCCCAATGTTTACAGCGACCTTAGCTTCTTTATCACCAGTCATTTAGACCGCTATCCTTGGCTTAAACAACAAGGCTTGCCTTTAATCGGCGTTGGTGGCACTGCTCGTACTGTAGCAAAAATGATTCAACGTGATAAAAAATATCCCGCAACTAAAATCCATAACTACGCAATGACAGCCCAAACTTTCCGCAGCTTCTTTAACCAACTGCGGGAAACCAATTTGGAACAACGCAAAAAAATCAGCGGTCTTAGCAAAGAACGTTCCGATATTATCCTTGCAGGCTGCAGTATCATCAGCTGTCTCTTTGATGTTTGCGGTAGCAAGAAGATGATTGTCTCCGGTTGCGGTTTGCGTGAAGGCTTATTCTTCGACTACTACTGCAAAGCCCACAACCTACCCTTAGTTGCTGATAATATTTTGCAACGCAGTCGCGAAAATATTTTGAAGCTGTACACTCCGGACACTTCCCATAGCAAGCACATTACCGCACTTGCTTTGAAAATGTTTGATAGTTGGCCGAAGCTTCACGGTTTAAGCAAAGGCTACCGCAAACTTTTGGAAACCGCAGCACTCTTGCATGACATTGGTATTACCATTAACTTTTACAGCCACGCTCGCCACAGTGCGTACATGATTCAAAACGCACAACTCTTTGGCTTGAACCACAAAGAGCAAGTCATTACGGCAGCAATCGCAGGCTGGCACAATGGCGTTTCCAAAAGCTACTTTAAAGATAAATTCTACAAGGATATGTTGGACGAAGAAGATTGGGTAATCGTCAACAAGCTGGCACTTATCCTCGCCTTGGCAGAAAGCCTTGACTATTCTCAAACCAATCTTATCAACAACATTCATCCTTACTTGGATAATCGTGGCGCTATCATTAAAATCTTCGCTGACGAAATTCCCAGTATTGAAATGCACCAAATCAAAGGCCATCAAAATTGGTTCCGCAAGATTTTCAACGCAGAACTGACTGTTGAGTTGGCAAATGAAGAAAAGTGAAAACGTAACAATAAAAGCGTATGACTTCTGGTAACCAGATGTCATACGCTTTTTCATTAGCGAATATTAAGTTTATCTCATCCCATTTAATTTCAAATTAAGGGATGTAAAAAGTTCCTTATTATCTGCAACAAACTGCTCACCCATTTGCGGGAAAAGCTCCTTGCTAAACTTGGCGTTATGTTTTACTTCTGCCAAGTTCAAAATAATTTGCGGAACGTCGTAATAAGCAAGCTCCTCTGCTTCACCAAAGAAAGCATTAGCTTTATTAGTTAACAGCGCCACGCGACGAGGTTTGTTCTCAAACTTTTTAATAATGGGCGTATGTCTAAAATCACCCATCAAAAGATGATCACCTAAAATTACAATAACAGTTTCCTTGCCGTTAGGTTGCGCTTCGACAAAATTAACGAAGTCTCCCAAAAGATAATCAAGGCTTGCCAGTGCAAACTCGTGAGTTCCGTCGGGAACGTTTGCGTTCACATAAGGACGCATTCTTTTATCAGGCACACCTTTAGGAAAGTGGGTATCCACCGTCAAAAGTGTAAGGTTAAAAGGCTCATTGCCTTGCGCCAACTTAGCGTACTCTGCTTTCGCCATGCGGAACAAATCGTAATCGTGAACGCCCCACACAGTTTTTACTGCGTCTTGGCATTTATCGTGACCTTTCACTTCGTAACCAAAACAGCTTAAAATATTGCCAGTCCCTGCAAAATTCGTATCACCGTTGGATAAAAGCAAGTTCTTGTAACCAGCTTGCTTGAGTACACCTGCGTAGGAAACTGCATTACTTTGGCGAACTCCGCCAAAAAGCGTATCACTGTTAGCCCCCAAGTAAGCAGGTAAACCAGTTTGAGTTGCGTAAAGTGCGCCCACAGTCCAATCCGCACCATCAAGGCATTTATAATTGGTGTGACTTTGCCAACCTTGTGCCACCAAATTATTTAAGTTAGGCATTTCGTTAGCGAAGTTTTTATTTTGTAAGAAATTTGCTTCCAAAGACTCGCAATAAATTACCACAAGGTTCTTTCCTTTTTGCGCCACTACTTTATTAGGAGCAAGGTATTCCCCCTGGGCACCAAGCTTACTTAAAATTTGCTCACTGCTCATTGAAAAGCTTTGCTTCATCTCTTTGACAGAAATCAAGATATTTTTGTAGGCAGTCCCAGTTTCAGAAAAGAACAGGCAAATTACAGCAAGAACTACCAATCCGCAGGAAAGTGTTTTATTTTGAGAAGCACTTTTATTTTTGTGAGAAGTTTCAATAGATTCTTCCGAAGTTGCGTGGAAAGCCAAGCGTTTATACGCCAACCAATGAAGCGCAGCAACTAATAGAAACATTCCCACGCCACCGTAAAAATAAGCAGGCGTAACCTGTGGTGTCATGGCAAGCATAGTGCCATCAATGCGAGTAATGGTAGTGTAGTCAATGTGTTGTCCCATAATTTGCAGACACAAAAAATCCATAGAGGTAAGCACGAGTCCTATAAAAGAAATCGCTGCGCCAAGCTTTTTGTTAGGAACAATACACCAACCTAATATTAAAAATGCTATAAAAAACAGAATAGTATCAAACATAAAGAACTCCTAAAAAATTTATAAGTTCATTATAACACAAAAGCACTGTACCTAAAATTTAGATACAGTGCTTAAAATTTTATCACGCGTTTTATTCACAAGCCGCTTGCAAAATGCCATAAACCATTAATGCGGAGTTATACAAATCTTCTTCCTTGATAAACTCTTCTGCTTCTTCAAATGTCGGATAATGGTCTGCCTTAATTGCGATACTATACTCTGTATCAACCAACCCTCTACAAATCTCACATCCATATAAATCTTTTTCTTCTTCCTTTACCTTAACTCCACAATTTAATTCATAATATTTAATTTCCATAATCATTTTTCCTTTCTATTTTGGTATTAGAATACGAGATTTATTGCTATTTTAAAATAATCTGTTCTAATAATGAATTTCCATCATTCTGTAATACACACTGAATAATCAACTCTTTTGTTTTTGCAATTTTTATTTCCAACATCTCTTTATTCTCTGGATGCTCTTTAAGAAACTTCTCGTTTAAGTTCATCCGATTTACTAAATTCTGTAATGTAACTTTTCTATTTAACATACTAATTCCTCCTTTAAAATCCTGATTTTGAGGTGAAATAGGGAAGATTAATTCTTCCCTGCGTATTCACCATAATACTTTTGTCGCATCTCTTC